>CAYFWA010000482.1:0-5739 GCA_964346625.1 uncultured Myxococcales bacterium | reverse complement strand
AAATTCACGGCTCCGCTGGAATTGAAGAATTCGAGATCCGTCCCCACGTGCCCCGTCGGAATTGAAGAATTCGAGATCCGTCCCCACGTGCCTCCCCACGTGCCGTCACCACGTGCCCCCGACGCGGTGATCCGTTATCCGTCCTGATTACCCGAGCGGGCGTGCTATCATGCAAACATGGTCTCAGCGCCACCCAAGCTTCCGGTAACCATGTCGGAATCCTTCGCCATCCTGCGCTTCCAGCGAAACGCGGCCCGTCGAGATCCCGGGAGGGGAGCCATGGAGGATCACATCTGCAGGATCGTGGCCGTGCTCGAAGCGAGCGGCGCCCGCTGGGCCCTGGTCGGGGCCCACGCAATCGGCTTTCTGACGACGCCGAGGGCCACCCTCGACGTGGACTTCGTCGTGGAGGATCGGCGGCTCGGCTCCCTCGTTCTGGCCCTCGAAGCAGAGCTCGGCCCCTTGGAGCTGGAGGACCTCGGTCCAGCCCTGCGGTTGAAGACCTTCAACGTGGATCTCATCCGCTCGGGGAACCACCCGCTGTTCGGCGCGATCCTGGATCATGTGACCCGGGTGGACGAATGGAACGTCCCGCGACCCGAAGCGCTCATCAGCCTGAAGTTCCTCGCGGCCATCAGCCCCTGGCGCGCCCGCGACAAGAAGCTCCACGACCTCGGTGATCTGGTCGCTGTCTACCGTGCCTCCGAGGACGCGCTGGACCGCGCGCTGCTGCGATCCCTGGCCGCCCTCGCCTACCCCGGCGCGGAGCAGGAGCTCGAGTCGATCCTGGCGCGCGTGGACGCGGGGGAGCCGCTCACGATCTGAGCCCCGAGATGGTGAAAGGAACCATGCGCACCGCAGGCGACGACGCCAAGGACGTGGCCAACGACAAAGAAACCATGCGCGTCGCAGACGACGAGGCCAAGGACGTGGCCAACGACGACGACGACAAACACAAACACAAACACAAACACAAACACAAACACAAACACAAACACAAACACAACGACGGGGGCGAGAACCGCCAGCGCGTACGCCAGGCCCAGCGGATCGTGATCAAGCTGGGCACGCGGGTGGCCACGCTGAAAAACGGGCGCATCGCCCAGAGCCGGCTGTTTTCCATCATGGAGGAGACGGCGCTTTTGCACGGCCACGGCCGGGAGGTGCTGCTGGTGAGCTCTGGCGCCGTGGGGCTGGGCCGCGACCTGCTCGGCCTGGCCCGCACGCCGCGGGACCTGGAGGAGCGGCAGGCCTGCGCCGCGGTGGGCCAGAGCCGCCTGATGAACCTGTACCAGGAGGGCTTTTTGCGCCTGGGGCTGACCTGCGGCCAGGTGCTGCTCACCCAGGGCGACTTCGACGACCGGCTGCGCTACCTGCGGCTGCGCGGTACGCTGAGCCGGCTTCTGCAGATGGACGTGGTGCCGGTGGTCAACGCCAACGACGCGGTGTCCACCGAAGAGCTGGCCTTCGTGGAGCGCGAGCAGCAGCCCGTGTTCGGGGACAACGACCGGCTCTCGGCGCTGCTGGCCGCGCGCATGGACGCGGACCTGCTGGTGCTGCTCACCGACGTGGACGGAGTCTACGAGCGGGATCCCCGCGACGATCCCTGGGCCCGGATCTGGGCCCAGGTAGACGACCCGGAGGCGCTCGGCCCCTTGTCCAGCGAGTCGGGCTCCGGGGTAGGCCTGGGCGGCATGGGCTCCAAGGTGGCGGCCGCCCTCATCGCCGCCCGGGCGGGCTGCGACGCGGTGATCGCCTCGGGCCTGGACCGCGACGCGCTGCGGGCCCTGCTCGGAGGCGAGCCCGTGGGCACCTGGTTCCCGGCGCAGCGCCAGCTCCCGGCGCGCCGCCGCTGGATCGCCTTCGCCGCGGCCCCGCGGGGGGCGCTGCACCTGGACGCCGGCGCCGTGGAGGCCCTGCGCCGCCGCGGCGCCTCCCTGCTCGCCGCCGGGGTGCAGCGGGTGGAGGGCGACTTCGGGCAGGGCGACGTGGTGGAGCTGCGCGACCCGACCGGCGCCTGCGTGGGGCGCGGCATGGTCTACTGCGACGCCGCCACGGCCCGCTCCTGGTGCGGCGGCGCGCCGCCGGCCGGCGCGCGCAACCACGACGCTTTGGTGCACCGCGACCACCTGGTGCTAGAATGAGGCCGTCCCCGCCACCGAAGCTCGAAATCTATCAAAAGCCTCGAGGGACTCTGGGTGACCCCGGAGTGAAGGAGGAGCGTATATGACCCCGTCCGATCCCGGCCGTGACGACCGCGGGGCCCGCACAGGCGACGCGGCGGCGCCGGACCTGCCCACCCTCGCCGCATCGGTGCGCCGGGCCCAGCGCCAGCTCGGCGCCGCCCCCGCGGCTACCCGTGACGCCGTGCTCGACCGCTTGGCCGAGCTGCTCGAAGCCCGGCAGGCGGCGCTGCTCGAGGCCAACGCCCAGGACCTGGAGCAGGCCGATCGCGCGGGCTTGACCGGGCCGCTGCGCCACCGGCTGGCCCTGAGCGAGGACAAGCTGGCCACCCTGGTGACAGGGGTCCGGCAGCTTCGCCACAGCCCCGACCCCATCGGCGCGGTGGTGCGCCACACCGAGCTCGACGAGGGGCTGGTGCTGCGCCAGGTGAAAAGCCCCCTGGGGGTGCTGCTCATCATCTTCGAGAGCCGCCCCGACGCGGTGATCCAGATCGGCTCGCTGGCCCTGCGCTCGGGCAA
Organism: uncultured Myxococcales bacterium; assembly: GCA_964346625.1. Taxonomy (GTDB): domain Bacteria; phylum Myxococcota_A; class Polyangia; order HGW-17; family JAJRWW01; genus CAYFWA01. The sequence continues at coordinate 3,037 of CAYFWA010000482.1, read as the reverse complement.
CGGCGTGCTGCTCAAGGGCGGCGCCGAGGCTCTGCGCTCCAACCGCGCTCTGGTGGCCTGCCTGCGCGACGCCCTCGCTGCCGAGGGACTCGCGTCCGACGCGGTGGCGGGCGTGGAGGGGCGCGAGGCCGTCCAGCGCCTGCTGGAGCTGGACGAGCACATCGACCTGGTGATCCCCCGCGGCTCGGGGGCCCTGGTGCGCTCCATCCAGTCGTCCACCCGGATCCCGGTGCTCGGCCACGCCGAGGGCATCTGCCACCTGGTGCTGGACGCGGCCGCGGATCCGGACCGCGCCGCGCGGCTGGCCGTGGACGGCAAGTGCGACTATCCGGCGGCCTGCAACGCCACCGAGACGCTGCTCGTCCACCAGGGCTTTCTGGATCGCTGGCTCATCGTGGCCCGCGCCCTGCTCGACGCCGGGGTCACCCTGCGCGCCGACGAGGCGGCCCGCCAGGCCCTGGGCGATCTCACGGAAGCACAGGCGGAAGCCGACCCCGGAGCCGTCGGCGGCCCGCGGGTCCTGCCCGCCACCGACGCCGACGGCGACACCGAGTACGGCGATCTCACCCTGGCGGTGCGCACGGTGGACGACCTGGACGCGGCCATCGACTGGATCCATGCCCATGGCAGCGGCCACACCGACGCCATCGCCACCGAGGACCGCGCCGCGGCCGAGCGCTTCTTGCGGGAGGTGGACTCGGCCTCGGTGTTCGTCAACGCCTCCACCCGCTTCGCCGACGGGTACCGCTACGGCCTGGGCGCCGAGGTGGGCATCGCCACCGGGCGCATCCACGCCCGCGGTCCGGTGGGTGTGGACGGCCTGCTCACCACCCGCTGGCTGCTCGAGGGCGAGGGCCACGTGGCCGCCGACTACGGCTCGGGCGAGGGCAAGCGCCGATTCACCCACCGACGCCTGGGCAGCGTCTGGCTCGCCCCCTTGCTCCTGTCGGTGGCCCTGCCCCTGCTCCTCGCGCTGCTCGGCGCCACCGGCCTGGGGGCCTGCCACTGGGACGGCGGCGGAGACGACGACGACATCCTGGGCAACTGGAACGGCGTCCCCATGGAGGTGGACCCCGAGTGCACGAGCGCGCGGCTGACCCAGTACTGGTCCACCACCTGGGGCTGGTGCGAGTTCCCCAGCGATCGGTCCTTTTTGCCCGACTTCGTGCAAGACGGCATCACCCTGGCCATCGCCGAGCCCTGGGCCGGCGGCTCCTACGGCGGCGCGTTGGGCGAGGCCTGCGGCGAGTGCTGGGAGATCTCCACCTCCTTTGCCACCCAGGTGGTGATGGTGCACGACCTGTGCCCCATCGAGGGCAACCCCCTGTGCGCCGGCGTGCACTTCCACCTGGACCTCACGCCGGAGGCCGCCGAGGCGGTCCAGGGGGGCGGCAACGACGCGGCCGCGGCCCGGCGCGTGCCCTGCCCGGTCACCGGCAACATCCACGCCGCCATCCTCGACTGGAACCAGTGGGGCTATCTCCGCCTGTCTTTCATGAACCACCGCATCGCCATCCGGGAGGCCGAGGCCCGCGCCGAGCCCGGGGGCCAGTGGATGGCCCTGGAGCGCTCCGGCGGCGCCTGGCACCTGCCCGAGGGCCCGGGCCACGACTCCGGCGACGGGCTCGTGTTCCGGCTCACCAGCGCCCAGGGCCAGGTGGTGGAGGGCGACCGCGTGGTGCCCTTCCAGCAGGTCTCCCCGGGCCACGACAACGTGGTCACCGTCGACCTCGGCCTGCAGGTGGACGACCTCGAGGATCCCCCCGCCGGCCAGTGCCTCTTCGTGCCCGACGGCCAGGTCTACGGCGACCGGTGGGGCGGCATCGATCAGGTGCGCTGGACCCCACTGGAGTGGGACGGCGCCGACGTCCGAGAGACCGACCAGGGCTGCCACACCGGAGATTCCTGCCTGCGGGCCAGCATCGAAAAGTGGAGCGGCTTCCACCTGTATCTGCGCCAGGCCTTCCCTGCCGACACCTTCTCTGCGTTGCAGCTCTGGGTCTGTAGCGAGACCGCCGGCACCACCCTGAACATCGCCCCCAGCTACGAGGGCGAGCGCTGCACCGAGCAGAGCGTCACCCTCGACACCGACTGGCAGCAGGTGACCTTCGACCTTCAGGCCGCCTGCGCCGCCCTCGACCTGCTCACCTCGGTCACCGTCCAGAACACCACCGACCGCGCCACCGTCTGGCTCGACGAGATCGAGTACGTGCAGTAGCGGTAATGTTTGCTGCGGGTTCCTGCGGGTCACGTGCAACGAACCTGACTGTTTTCCTAGCGGGCCGCTGTAGGCGCGCTGCCGATCAGCCCCCGGGCCACTTCGAGATCGTCGAGAAACGGAAGGAAGAACGTGCGGATTGCCGACTCCGCCTTCGCGCCGACTGCCCTCTCGAGAAGCCCCAAGGCGAATTCGGCCGGACTGGCCCGAAATCCAGCGATGGCGCGCAGGAACTGCAGGTACCGCTTCGACAGTCGTATTGGCAGGCCGTTTGAATCCATCAGCTTACCGATCTCGTCGAGCTTGGACACCGCCTTCTCGTACGGGACCTCGCGGCGAATCTCGGTCAAAGCGTCGTAGACTTCGGAGTCCGCCACAAGACGAAGCAGGTAGTCGTCCATGGTGAATCGTTCGATCGGGTAGTGCCCCGACAGCGAGTCATCCTCGTGCAACCCCACGCCTACCAAAACGAGACGAGCAACGCCGTTTTCGCCTCGCACATCTCTCAGGTGGAGACGCTCCGAAGCACTGACGGGGGCCGGAGATTCAGCCTCCCAGGCAAGAGTCACACCTTTCGTCGTAAGGGTGTCGTCCAGCCAACGGCCGAGGTCTCGCGGATCCCAATCATCGAGATCCCGGATTACGATGACGGAGGTGGCCGCCTTCAAATGAGCCACCGCGTCACTCATCATGCCGTCGACTCCGCCAAGCTTAGGGCTCGCGCAAGAATAAGTTCGACGCACCGAGGGCGCCGAGGCGCAATTCTGTCAAGAAGCGAGGAGGGCGAATACATGGACGTATTTAACCAACGAGCGACGC
>CAYFWA010000481.1:1853-5754 GCA_964346625.1 uncultured Myxococcales bacterium | reverse complement strand
GAGCCCTAAGGCCGCAGCACCACCAGGCGGCGCATGCCCATGACCTCCTCGTTTTCCCGGGCCACCACCAGCACGGTGTTGAGCCCCTTCCACAGGGGGACCTCGGTCTCGAAGGTCATGCGCTTGGGTTGGGCGCCGGACCCGGCGGCCTGGTAGTGGACCTTGCGCCGGATCTGCTTGGCGTCGTAGTTGGACACCTCCACGAACAGATCCCGCACCCCGTGGTCGTCGCGGGCCGCGCCGCGGATGCGCAGCACCTTGGTGCCGGCGGGCACCTCGAGGGGCGGGTCCTGCAGCGTCACCTCGGGCGGGGTGATCTCGCCCACCAAGCCATCGGCCGAGGCCTTGGCCGGGTCCACGGGCATGAACAGGTGCTCCTGCAGCCCGGCCCGCACCCGGCTGTCGAACACCGACAGCTCCAGCTTCATCCGCTTTTTGTCGAGGGTCGGCTCCAGGCGAAAGACCAGATCCGCGGTGACGGTCTTTTGCGCCGCGAGGCCCTTGATGGCCTGGCGCCCCCGCAGCACGTTGATCCCGCGCCCGGTGAGGTTGCGCAGCGCCACCACGCCGTCGGAAAGCGGCCCCTCGCCCACGTTGTGCACGCGGACCCGCAGCCGCACGGTCTCGCCGCGCTGGGGCTTGCCGTCGCCGTTGCCCTTCACGTCGTCGTGGAGCCGATAGGCCAGGTGAAACCGCGGCCGCGGCAGGCCCTTGACCGCCACCCGCAGCTTCTTTTCGACCTTCCCGCGGAAGCTGGGGCTACGCAAGAGCACCCGCACCGGCTGGATGGAGGAGCGGACGTGGCTCGGAATCTTCAGCTCGAGGGTCCGGCTGTGCGAGCGGCCGGGGGCGAGCTTGCCCACCAGCAGCTCCCGCTCGTCCAGAAAGTAGCCCGGCGCGGCGGTGCGCCCGCGCAGCCGGTAGACCGCCCGCTCCCCGCGGTTGGTCACGCGCACCTGCAGCCGGATGGACTCGCCCGCCGTCACGGGCCCTTTGGGCAGCACCCGGGTCTGGATCTGCAGCCGGGCCGCGGGCGCCGCGGTGTGCTCGGCGGGCGGCGCGGACCAGTCCACCCCGCGGGCGCGCAGGGCCGTGATGATGCGGCGCTCCTGGGTGCGGTCCCAGCGCGCCAAAAACTCCTTGCTGGCCCGCAGCATCTGCGGCCGGGGGCCGCCGTGGCGCGCGAGCAGCCGGCGCGCCAGCTCCACCACGGCCGCGTCGGCAGCGTTTTCCGCCACCGAGTAGCGCGACGGCCCGTCGTCCTTTCCTTTCTTGGGGCGCAGATAGTCCAGGCGCACGGCGGGCTCGTGCTTCTCGTGGGCCTTGACCGGGAGCAGGTCTTCGCGCCGGGCGCGGCGCCGGGCGTCCACCTCGTCGCCGAACATCCGCGTGAAGCGCTCGCGCAAAAGCACCGCGTTGGTCATCACGTCCGGCACCACCCCCGAGCCCTGGATGGAGATCTCCCCCGGCGTGAGGTACTGCGCCACGGTGAGCTTGAGGGCCGAGCCGTCGTCGTTTTCGAAAAGCGCCTGCACGGTGCCCTTGCCAAAGGAGGTCTCTCCCATCACCAGGGCGCGATCCTGTCCCTTGAGGGCGCCGGCCACGATCTCGGCGGCGCTGGCCGAGCCCCGGTTGATGAGCACCAGCACCGGCTTGCGCCAGGCGGTGGTGTCCGCCGTGGCCTTGCGCGTGCGCGCCACCACGCCGTGGGCCGCCCGGGTGATCACGATCTCGCCCGAGGACAAAAACAGGTCCGCCACTCGCTCGGCCTGCTGCAAAAGCCCCCCCGGGTTGTTCCACAGATCGAGCACCAGGCCCTTGGCGTCGGCCTTTTCGAGCTTGGCCAGGCGCGCTTTGACCTCCGCGGTGGTGTGGTGCGAAAAGCGGTTGATGCGCAGATACCCCACGCGCCCGGGCAGCATCCGGGAGGCCACGCTCTTGATCTCGATGCGCTCGCGCACGATGCGAAAGCGGCGGGCCTCGGGCCACCCCTCGCGCTCCACGTAGAAGATCACCGCCGACCCCGGCTTGCCCCGCAGCCGCGCCACGGCGTCGTTGAGCGGCATGTTCACCGTGGACTCGTCGCCGATCTTGACGATGGTGTCTCCCGAGCGGATGCCCGCCTTGGCCGCCGGGGTGCCGTCGATGGGGGAGATGACCGTGAGACGGCCGTCGCGAATGGAGATCACGATCCCGATGCCCCCGAAGGCCCCCCGGGTGCGGATGCGCATCTCGTCGTAGACCCGCGGCGGCATGAGCACCGAGTGCGGATCGAGGGTGGACACGACGCCGTTGACCGCCGCGTACTCCACCTCGGCCAGCTCCCGGGGCTTGACCGGCCCGTCGGCGTTGGCCTCGATGGCGCCGCGCACCCAGCCCAGGATCGACTTGAGCTCGGTGTACAGCAGCGACGCGCTCGACAGGGGCTTGAGCCGGAAGGTCCGGCTGCGGGGCCCCACCTGGACCTTCACGCGACGCGAGCGGGCGTCGCCGGTGATGCGCACCTCCGCCCGCTCCGCCTCCAGGTGCTCGAGGGCCTTGTCGAACATCTTGCGGGGATCGATGCGGGACGGGGCCACGTACTTCTCGCCGATGGTGAGGATGGCGGCGCCGAGCACCTTCAGCGGGGCCCCCGCCGAGGCGCCGGCCGCCCGGCGCCGGGCGGCGCCGGCCGCGCCGCGCCGATCCGCCACCAGCGTCGTCTTGCGCTCCTTTTTACCGCGAGACGACGCCGACGACGCCTCCTTGTCGGCCGCGCGATCCTGGCAGCCCGCGAGGGGCAGCAGCGCCAAAAGCCCGGCCAGCAGCCCGACCCCGAGCCCGGCCAACCGCCCGGACGCCGGCCCGGTGCCGCGCCCGGGCGCCGGCCCGATCACCGAAGCGGTCCCGCGCGCCGGCGCAGCGCCCAGCCAACAGCGCAGGGCCGGGCCCGCCCGCTTCGGGGCGGTCGCCCGAAAGGGCGATCCGGCTGGGGGCGGGGGCAGGCGGCGAGGCGGCCGGGGGCGAAGCAGCTTGGGTCCAGTCATGTATCTCCGCGAAATAGCAGGGGGATTACGAAGACCGTTCATCGAGGAAGTGTAGCAGTTTCTCACGCGCGGGCCACGTCCGTGGCCAGGGCACCCGGGGCTGCGATCAGTACCCGTAGGAAAACCGAAAGCCGAGCACCCCGGCCAGCCCGAAGCTGTCTCCGCGCTCCGGAGTGAGGTGGCCGTAGTGCACCCCGAGCTGCACGAAGCCGGCGTAGCGGGCCCGGCGGGGCACCACCAGGGTGAGCGCACCCACGTGATACAGCGCCGCCGACCAGTCCTCGTCGCGGCTGGGCACCGAGTAGGCCAGCCGGTAGCCGGCGGTGAGCACCCACCACTTCGGGCCGCCGGCCGACACCGACAGGGTCACGTCCGGGGCGACGAAGCCGCCGTGCTCGCTGTGCAGCCCCGGCGTCAAGCCGGCCTCCAGGGCGACGGAGATCCGCTGGGGCCAAAGCCAGCGGCCGTAGCCCACGAGCAGCCGGCCGCTGATCACGGTCTCTCGCTCGGTTTCCGACAGCCGCTTTTGCTCCTCGCCGTTTCTCCGCGCCCCTCCGCCGAGCTCCACCCCCACCAGCATGCCCCGCAGCGGCGCGTAGGTCCCCCGGAGCGCGCCGCCGGAGTAGACGCTGCCCTCCCGGTCGGTGGCGCCCACGCTGCCCACGAGCTGCGCCCGTAGCTCCTGTTGCCGGGGCGGATCGGCCGCGGGCGGCAGCGGCAAGGTGGGCGGAGGCGCCGCGGGCGAGCAGGTCATGGCCAGACAGAGCGCGCCGACCACCAGCCACCCCAGGGCGCAAAGCCCAAAGCGCCCGTAGCGCGGCCGCCCCGTGTCGGGGCGCCGCGCTACGGGGCGCCGCGCTACGGGGCGCCGCGCT
>CAYFWA010000481.1:0-1753 GCA_964346625.1 uncultured Myxococcales bacterium | reverse complement strand
CGGGGCGCCGCGCTACGGGGCGCCGCGCTACGGGGCGCCGCGCTGCGGCGTGCCGCCCCGATCGAAGCGGCGTTATCCTTGGATCAGCGCTCACGGCTACGGTTGTACCATGTCCGAGCCGGTGGCGGGACCGCGCCCGTGCCCCGCGGGACGGCGCGGGCAACGGCTCAGCGCGCCCCACGGGCAACGGCTCAGCCCGGGTACGGGCGACGGCTCAGCGCGCCCCACGGGCAACGGCTCAGCGCGCCCCACGGGCGACGGCTCAGCCCGCCCCACGGGCAACGGCTCAGCCCGCCCCACGGGCGACGGCTCAGCGCGCCCCACGGGTCGACGGTTCAGCCCGGCCCACGGGCCACGGCTCAGCCCGCCCCACGGGCGACGGCTCAGCCCGGCCCACGGGCGACGGCTCAGCGCGGCCCCAGCCGCGACGGCAGGTCGAGGCCCTGGGCGAGCAGGTAGCCCGACACCCCGAGGAAGCTGGCCACGAAGCCGAGCACCAGGGCCGCGCACAGGGTCAAAGACAGCGCCATGAGCAGCCCCCCGACTCCGAGCAGCGCGCCCGGGTCCAGCAGCTCCGGGGTGCCAAACAGCACCCGCAGGGGCGAGGCGGCCAGCAGATCGGCGTAGCGGGGGCCGAGGACCCGGGCGTTGAGCGCCACCACCGCGAGCAGGGCCACGCGCAGCACCGCGTAGCCGGCCACCAGCAGCCCCGCGGAGGCCACCAGGGCCGGCGCCGCCCGCCGCACCAGGGCCCGGGAGTCACGGCGCAAAAGCCCTAGCACGAAGCGGAACATGCGCCCGGCGGGCAGCGGCCCGGCCACCGCCAGCCCCGGATGCAAAAGCAGCGCCAGCACCATCATCAACAGCAGCCCGAGGGCCGCGCCCACGGCCAGGAGCTGCAGCCAAAGCAGCGCGCCGGTGACAGCCAGGCCGGCCGGCCCGGCCAGCCCGGGCACGGCCCCCAGCAGCGCCAGCAGCGCACAGGCCGTGGCCCCGCAGGCCCCCAGGGCGACGAAACGCAGTGACGAGCCCGCCGCCCCGTTGCCGTGCTCGAGCATCATCCGCAGGCTGCGGGCCATGCCCACCGCCGTCCCCTGCAGCCGCACATGCAGCAGGTGGGCCACCGCGGAGGCCGCGAGGACCATGGTCCAGGCCACCAGCCCCACCGCCAGCGGCGCGAGAAGCAGCGCCAGGGATCCTTCGATGCGCTGGCCCACCACCACCAGCCCGATGCCGATGGCCAGGCCCAGGGCGACCAGCAGCGCCGCGGGCAGCCAGAGCCGCAGGGCGCTGCAGGCGGTGAGCGCCACGAGCTGCGCGCGCAAGCCGGTGAGCTGCTCTGCCCGCGCGGCGGGCTCGGCCTCGTCCACCCCTTGCAGCAGATCTCGCAGCGTGGCCTCGCTGTCGAGCGCCACCGCCGACGACGGGCGGACGGTGGCCACCCACTGCGGCCCCTGCTCGGTGTCCTGGCGGGTCAGCCGCAGCAGCTCGCCGCAGCGCGAGCAGGAGCGCTCGGCCTCGGCGGCGCCGGGCTCCAACTCGGCCGACTGCCAGGTGGAGCAGTTGGGGCACTGGATGCGCATGGTGCGTTGGTCGCCAAACGGCTCGCCCGGAAAAAATCCCAATGGAATCCAGGAGAGATCCGGCGCGGAGGGACTCCTTCGAGCGGTCCGCTTCGCAAGGATCCGCGGTCCTTTGGCCCGCGAACCCGGCCGTCGCCGCGGGGCGGCGCCGGCTCCTGCCGCTCCTGCCG
>CAYFWA010000480.1:3669-5780 GCA_964346625.1 uncultured Myxococcales bacterium | reverse complement strand
CGAAGGCGGGGGAGACGAAGGCGGGGGAGACGAAGGCGGGGGAGACGAAGGCGGGGGAGACGAAGGCGGGAGACGGGGCGGCGAAGGGGCAGCGGCGCAAGCGCGTCGAGGGCGCCTGGCGTGACGGGAAGCTCCACGGCCGCTACGTGCGGTATCACCCGAACGGAAGGATGCGGTGCAAGGGGCGATACCGCGCCGGAGAGCGCGTGGGGCGCTGGCGATGGCGCGACACCCGGGGACGACTCGAGCGCACGTGCGTGTATCCGCGCCAGGGGCCGCGGCGGTGCAGGGAGGCGGCGAGGTCGCGCGCGTCGCCGAGGTGACCGGCGAGCTGCCGCTGACGGAACATGGGGCGGCCACGGGTCAGATCGGGGCGGCCGCGGGTCAGATCGGGGCGGCCGCGGGTCAGAGCGCTGAGGGGATGGGGTCGTTGGCGGGGTGGACGCCGGGCTCGAAGCAGGTGCCCACGCAGGACTGCAACCGCCGGCTCCAGCAGGGCAGCAGGCATTTGGCGGTGTCGGTCCAGCTTTGATCCGCGGGTCCGGCGCAGGTCGACGAGCAGGCGCGGGCCCGCTGGCCGCAGCGCGCGAGGCAGCGGCCGAACCGGCCGCCGAGCTTGGCGGTGCAGCGGGTGTAGCCGGCGGCGAGCCGGGCCACGGTGCAGGTCATGCGGCGCACGCCGTCGGCGGTGCCGGTGATGGCGCCGCAGCGGCGGTCGGTGTCCTGGCGGGCCTGGGCCACGCAGCGCTTGAACTGGCTCTCGCTCTTTTTCGCCGCGGCCGCTTTGGTGGCGCGGGTGCGGTCCGCGTCGGCGCCGTTGGCGTCCGCCGTGGCCGGGTAGACCAGGGCGTGCAGCACGGCCAGCGCCAGGATGATGGGCAGGGAGATGCCGAGGATCCAGCCGGTGGGGTGGGGCAGCACCTCCTGCACCTGGACGCGGGTGGGCACCAGCTCCCGCAGGTAGCGCGCCTTGGACAGCTCCTGCCGGACGCGTTGGGACACGGTGGCCTCGAGCTGGGCCGCGCGGCCCGGGGAGGCCGGATCGGTGTGGTGCGTGGAGCGGGCGTCTTGCGCGAGGTCATCGTCATCCTCGGTGGCGGCGGCGCGCGGGGCGTCCTCGACCTCGACCTTGGCTTTGGCCTCCGGCATGGCGGCGCCGCACTTGACACAGGTCCGGTGGTGGCCCTTTACCGAGCGACCGCAGGAGGGGCAGGTCTTCATGAGCATCTCCTGAGTAATCCATGGTTACTTTGGCACGGATCCCGGGCTTCGGCAATGCGCTGTCTGTGGGCGGCTGGTGCGGTAGAGCTTGTCTGATGCCCGGGGATGCGCAAAACTATCCGTTTGCGCGAGCGCACGAGCGCGCGAGCGCGTGAGCGCGTGAGCGCGTGAGCGCGCGGCCGCTTGAGCGGGCGAGAGCGTGGCCGCTCGAGCGGGCGATGGCGCAGCGTCGCGGATCGCGACACGGTACGGGAGACCCATGAGCAGAGCCATTACCAGGGAACAGGGCAGCGAGGCCCTCGACGAGCGAGACGAGCAGGAGCGAGACGAGCAGGAGCGAGACGAGCAGGAGCGAGACGAGGCCCGGCTGCCAGCGGGGACGAAGAACTACATCACCCCCGGTGGGTTGCGGCGGCTGCAGGACGAGCTGCACGAGCTGCGGTACGTGGAGCGGCCCGAGGTCACGGCCACGGTGGCCTGGGCGGCGGAAAACGGCGACCGCTCGGAGAACGCGGACTACAAGTACGGCAAGCGGCGGCTTCACCAGATCGACCGGCGCCTGCGGTTTCTGGCCAAGCGGATCCGGGCGGCGGAGGTGGTGGATCCGGCGGAGCGCGAGGACGACCGGGCGTTTTTCGGTGCCACGGTGACCGTGCGCGACGAGGACGACAACCTCAAGACCTACGCCATCGTGGGGGTGGACGAGGCGAACGCCTCGCGCAACCGCATTAGCTGGGTCTCGCCGCTGGCCCGCGCCCTGCGGGGCAAGCAGGAGGGCGACGTGGTGACCTTCCGCGCCCCGGGGGGGCTGCGCGAGCTCGAGGTGGAGGCGGTGGAGTACCGGCCGCTGGACTGAGCGTACCGGCCGCTGGACTGAGCGTACCGGCCGC
>CAYFWA010000480.1:3265-3569 GCA_964346625.1 uncultured Myxococcales bacterium | reverse complement strand
CCGCTGGACTGAGCGTACCGGCCGCTGGACTGAGCGTACCGGCCGCTGGACTGAGCGTACCGGCCGCTGGACTGAGCGTACCGGCCGCTGGACTGAGCGTACCGGCCGCTGGACTGAGCGTACCGGCCTACTTCTTTTTGCCGCGGCCGCCGCGCTTTCGGCCGCCGGGCTTGGCGCCAGGCTTGCCGCCGCCCTTGGCGCCGCCGCCGGTCTTGCTGGCCTCGGCGCCGCCGCCCTTGGCGCCGCCGCCGCCCTTGGCGCCGCCGCCGGTCTTGCCGCCGCCGCCCTTGGCGCCGCCGGTCTT
>CAYFWA010000480.1:0-3165 GCA_964346625.1 uncultured Myxococcales bacterium | reverse complement strand
GACGCCCTTGACGCCCTTGACGCCCTTGACGCCCTTGACGCCCTTGACGCCCTTGACGCCCTTGGCGCCGCCGGCCTTGGAGGTGGGCTTTTTCTTTTCGGGCTCGGGCTCGGGGGGACGGAGGCGGCCCTTGCGGTCGGGCAGGGCCATGCCCTCGCCGCGGTAGCGGAACAGCTTGCGGCCGAGGCCGCGGCCGTAGAGAAACACCAGATACAGCGTGACCAGCAGGCAGATCCAGCCGAACAGCCAGCCCACGGCGGCGTAGACCGACACGCTGTGGGGCATCATGGCCACCGACTCCAGCAGGATGTACGGCTTGGGCCAGGCGGGGCTGCGCCACACGCCCTTGCGGACCTTCTTCACGCCCGCGGCGGCCACGTGGGGGGTGGGATCCTGCACGTCCTGGGGCTGCGGAGGCGGATCCACCGAGGGGGTCTGGACGGTGATGCGGCCGGTGGCGTCGATGTAGGTGGAGGTGCCGGTGTTGACCGCGCGGACCATGGGCCGGCGGTGCTCGATGGTGCGGAACACGGCCAGGGCGAGGTGCTGGTAGGGCTCGGCGGTGGCGCCGAACCAGGCGTCGTTGGTGATGTTGATGAACACGTTGGGCTTCTCGGCGGCCATCTTGCGGCCGAAGCGAGGCAGGATGTCCTCGAAGCAGATCATGGGGCCGAGCTTGAAGCGGCCGAACTCGAGGGCCTTGGGCCGGTCGCCGGCCGAGAAGTTGGACACGCGGCGCTTGCGGAACTGCTCCTCGAGGGTCTCCGAGCGGGTCAGCAGGTCGTAAAAGGGCATCTTCTCGCTGAAGGCCACCAGCTCCATCTTGTCGTAGATGCCCGAGATGACGCCGCCGGAGTCGATCAGCACGCCGGAGTTGTAGATCTTCTCGGGGCGGCGTCGGCTGCGTCCGCCAGGGCCCACGCGCCCCTTTTTCTTGCCATCCTCCGGGTCGCCCCATTCGTTGGTCTGCACCCCGACGAACAGCGGGGCCTGCACGATGGTGGCGGGATCCAGGTCGGACTCCCGGGTGCGGTGGCCGCGTCGCAGCACCTGGGGGCCAGCCCGGGTGAGCAGGGAGAAGAACCGCTTGCCGAAAAAGCGCTGGTCCCGCGACAAGGGGAAGGGGTGGGTGGACTCGGGCCACACGATGAGGTCGGCGCCCTTTTTCTCGAGCACCTGGCTGAGGTGGTGGTGCAGGCCGAGCTGGGCGTCGGCGAAGGCGGCCCGGCCCTTGACGCGGATGCCGAGGTTGGCCTGGATGACGCCGATCCGGATGGAGGGCGCCTTCTCGATGCGCGCCTCCCAGCGCGAGATCTGGACGAAACCGTAGATCACGGTGAACGCCACGATGCCGCCGGCGATGGCCATGCGCCGCACGGGCCAGGGGCGCTTTTCGCGCCACGCCAGCAGGGCATCGAACAGGGCGCCGCTGAACATCACCAGCACGAAGGAGACGCCCACCGGCCCGGCGAGATCGGCGATCTGGATCACGGGCCGCACCCAGGCCTGGGTGATGGCGACGTAGAAGGGGAACTCCATGGGCACGATCATCTCGGCGGCCACGAAGACCACGGGGGCGAGGAAGGTCAGCCCCACGGCCTTGCGCTGGCGCACGGCGGCCACGGCGGCGCCGAACAGGCCGAAGACCAGGGCCTGGTAAAAGCACAGCAGGGCGCAGATGAGGAAGCCCGCGATCCAGGGCAGGTGGGCGAAGCGCACCAGCAGGCCGGTGATCCAGTAGTAGCCGCCGTAGTTGGCCACGAAGCCAGCGAGCATGGAGTACCAGAAGGCCTTGCGGGGGCGCTTGTCGTGGATCACCCACAAAAGCGGCACCATGGCGACCCAGGCGAAGGGCCAGATGTCGATGTCGGCGCAGGCGGTGAACCAGAGCACGCCGGAGAGGATGGCCACCCCCAGGTCGATGAGGATGTCGCGCCGGGGGCGCTTGAGCGCCTTCTCTTTGTTCTTCTTGCTACCCATGGGAGTCGACTTTTACTCGGAATTCGATGAGCTCAAAGAGTGCGTATAGCATGAATCGCCGGCCTCGCGCGACGTGTCGGTCAGGAGCGCCTCGCGGGCGGACGGCGCCTCGGCGCCGCGGCGCCGAGGCGCCGTCCCCGCGGCGCTCAACCCGGCAGCTTCAGGTTCAGGGCGCCGGGGCGGATCTCGAAGCTCGCGGGGAGCCGGCCCGGGGTCTCGCCGTCCACATCCAGCCGCACCTCGATGTCGGGGTCCATGGCGCGGGCGTGGACCGTGCGGCCCCGCTCGGGCCGCACCTTGGGGTGCCCGAGGTGCGTGCCGAGATAGAGCCGGTAGGCGGTGGTGAGCATCTCGGTGGGGGCGAAGTCGCCGATGGTGATCACGTCGAGGTATCCGTCGTCGAGCCGGGCGTAGGGGGCCACGCGCATGCCGCCGCCAAAATACTGCCCGTTGGCCACGGCCACGTTGACGATGCTCTCCTGGAAGGGGGGCGCGTCGTCCACGGTGAGCTCCACCCGGGGGTTGCGGTAGCGCAGCGCGGCGCGCGCCGTGGCGGCGAAGAAGGAGGCGGTGCCCCCGAAGGCCTTGGTGGTCTCGTTGACCAGCGCGGAGACCAGCCCGCCCATGCCGAAGCTGGCGATGTTGATGAACCACCCTTCGGCCAAGGCGCCATCGTCGTTGGTGTACCGCAAGCGGCCGATGTCCAAAGGACAGCAGTTGCGACCGCGCAGGGCCGCGGCGCTGCGCTCGAGGCGCTTGGAGATGCGGGCGGTTCGGCGGAAGTCGCCGCCGGTGCCCTGGGGGACGACCCCGAGCACCGCCTCGGGGCTCACCGGATCCTCGCCGTCCATGAAGCCGGCGGCCACCTGGTTGATGGTGCCGTCGCCGCCGAGGGCCACCACCTGCTCGTACCCTGCGCGCAGGGCCTCGCGGGTGATCACCGTGGCGTGGCCGGGGTACTCGGTGAACCGGTGCTCGAAGGGGCCGAAGGCCCGGCGGATCCGGTCCGCCACCGCGCCCCACTGCCGGCCCAGGGTGCCCCCTCCGCTGGCGGGGTTTGCGACGAGCAACGTCTTGAAGCTCTGCGACATGCCGCCTAAATTACGAAAATCGCAGCCGCCGGGCAATGGATTTGGTTCTGTCCGAATTTCTCAACGGGATTTGTACTGCACTTATGAAATGTTG
>CAYFWA010000479.1:0-5786 GCA_964346625.1 uncultured Myxococcales bacterium | reverse complement strand
CCGCGACAGCGCCTCGGACCCATGCGCAATGGATAGAAGCCAGCAGTCTCGCTCCGGGGTTGCCCCATCTGGGCAATCGCGGCTATCATGCCGAACGGCCATCGTTTTTTTTGCGTGTGTCGGTGGCGGGTCACGGTTCGTGGCTCGGTGGCCGCCGGTCAATGAAGCTTGTCCGATCCAATAATCGCTCGTGCGCCACGTCCCGCCAGGGGATCGGCGCGCGCGGCCGCGCGCGCGGCCGCGCGCGCGCCATCCGGCGGAGCCCTTTCCGAAGGGGAGCTCCGCGGCAAAAGTCCCCGCGGCAAAAGTCCCCGCGGCGAGAGCGTCCGCGGCGGGGGGCCTCGCGGTGGGGCTCCACCAATCGGTGGGTCGCGCTGGTCTCGGGGCTCTCGCTGGGATTGCTGGTCTCGCGGGTCTCGCTGGTGGCGCTGACCGCGCTGATGGCTGGGGCCTGCAGCGCGCCGGCGCTGCCGCCGGGCTACCAGGAGGCCGAGCGGCTCGAGCGCGCCGGCCGCTACGAGGCGGCCCGGCGGCGCTACGCCGCCGCGGCGCGCACGTGTGACAAGCGCCCCACGGCCTGCGCCACCACCGCCATGCGCGTGGCGCAGATGCACGAGAAGCTGGGGCAGCGGCGCCAGGCCATCGCCGCCTACCGGTCCGTGGCGCGGGGCGTGGGCAAGGGGCTGCGCGAGGGGGCCCGGGCCCTGCAGCGCGCCGGGCGGCTGCTGGCCGCCCTGGGCCAGTGGGATCAGGCCCTGCGCACCTGGTGGGAGGTGGTGGACCACTACCCCGAGACCCTGGCGGCCGATGACTCCCTGCGACGCATCGTGCAGCGCTATCAACAACGCCAGCGGCAGCGGGCCCTGCTTCCGCTGCTGCAGGCCCGCTACCACCGGCTGCAGCACCAGGGAATCGGGGACAACCTGGCCTTCGCGGCCGCCCGCATCCTCGAGGAGTCCAAGGATCTGGGCGAGCAGGAGCTGGCGGTGCGCCTGTATCGCCGCATCACGCGCCAGTATCCCGAAGGCGGATTGCGCGACAACGCCTGGATGCGGGCCGCGGCCCTGCGGCGCCGCCAGGGTCGGTTCACCGACGCCATCTTGCTGTACAAGGAGCTTTTGCGCACCCGGGAGGACGCGGTCACCGGCGCCTCCTACCACTCGGAGTTTCTCGACGACGCCCTGCTGGCCATCGGGAAGATCTGGATGTTGGATCTGCAGAAACCGGCGCGGGCCATCGCCGCCTTTCGGCGCCTGATCGAGGGCAAGCCCGATTCGGTGCTGCGTGACGACGCCCAGCTCTGGATCGTGCTCGCCGAGCTCGAGCGCGGCAAGCCCGCGGCCGCCGAGCGCGCCTATGCCCGGCTCCTGGAGCGTTTCCCCGAGAGCCGCTTTCGCCGGGAGAGGGCGCCGCTTTCGCGCTGGCGGCGCCTGCGCGCGGCGGCGCGGCGGGGGGAGCAGGCGGCGGCCTGCCGGCAGTGGAGGCGGCTGAAGCACGACCACGCCTTTAGCTGGCTGGTGCGCAAGGGCCCGCGCCCGGAGCCCTGGCCTCGGTGTGAGGTGGGCGCTTCCAGGCCCGGGGCGGGCGTCGCCAAGCGAAAGACGGGTGTGGTCAAACCCGGCGCGGGTGCCATCAACCCAGACGCGGGCGTGGCCAACCCCGGGGCGGGCGTTGGCAAGCCCGGGGCGGGCGTTGGCAAGCCCGGGGCGGGCGTTGGCAAGCCCGGGGCGGGCGTTGGCAAGCCCGGCGCACGGTCTGCAGATCCGGAGGCCGCGCGGTGAGCGCCGCGAAGGCAGCGTCCCGCGCGGCGCAGGCGCAGACGGACCCGGCGGACGACGCCGTGATCCGGTGCGAGGGGGTGCGCAAGCGCTGGGACGTGGAGGTGCTCCGGGGGGTGCAGCTCACCATCCGGCGCGGAGATCTCTTCGGGCTCATCGGGCCGGCGGCCTGCGGCAAGAGCGTGCTGATGAAGGTCATCTGCGCCCTGGAGCAGCCGAACGCCGGGCGGGTGGCGGTGGAGGGCCAGGACCTCACGGCGGTCACGGCGCGCGAGCTCATGGACATCCGGCGTCAGTTCGGCATGCTCTTTCAAAACAACGCTCTTTTCGACTTCATGACGGTGGGGGAAAACGTCGCCTTCCCCCTGGAGCGCATGGGCGGGATCCCCGAGGACGAGATCCGGGATCGCGCGGCCGCTCGGCTCAAGGCCGTGGGGCTCGCGGGCAGCGAGAACAGGATGCCCAACGAGCTGTCCGGTGGGATGCGCAAGCGCGTGGGCATCGCCCGGGCCACCATCGCCGCGCCCCCCATCGTCATCTACGACGAGCCCACCGCCGGGCTGGATCCGGTGACCACCAGCAAGATCTACGACCTGCTGCGGGCCATCCAGGAGGAGAGTCGGGCCACGGTGATGGCCATCTCCTCGGACATCGGGGCGCTGCGCACCTTCGTGGACCGGGTGGGCATGCTCCACGAGGGCCGCCTGGTCTACGACGGCCCCGAGGCGGAGCTGGACGACTGCGAGACCCCGGTGGTGCACCAGTTCATCCGGGGGGAGCTGGAGGGGCCGCTGTGATCGCCCGGGTGGGCAGGCTCCTCGGCGACGGCCTGGCCGGCGTGGGCGGCTCGGTGCTCGGCATCGCGTCGCACTTCGGCGGGGTGGCGGTGCTGCTGGGGCGTACCCTGCGGGCGCTGCTGCCGCCGCGGTTCGACGTCCCGGAGCTGTGGCGCAACCTCTACAAGATGGGAAACCGCTCGGTGCCCATCGTGATGCTCACGGCGTTTTTCGTCGGCGGGATCATGATCATCCAGTCCGCGGTGTTCGTGAAGCGCTTCGGCGCTACGAGCATGGTGGGCTGGGGGGCGGGCTACTCCGTGCTGCGGGAGGTGGGGCCCCTGCTCATCGGCTTGATGTTTTCCGGCCGGGTGGGCTCCAACAACACCGCCGAGCTCGGCACCATGGTGGTCACCGAGCAGATCGACGGGCTGCGGGCGCTATCCATCGACCCCATCCGCTATCTCATCGTGCCGCGCATCCTGGCCATGATGATCATGCTGTTTCTGCTGACGGTGCTGGGGGATCTGGTGTCGCTGTTCGGCGCGGCGCTGTTCGGCCAGCTCATGATCAACATCGACATGACGGTGTTCTATCAGAGCCTGCTCAACTCCATCGGCATGGGGGATCTGTTTCACGGCCTGATCAAGGCGGTGTTTTTTGGTGGCATCATCGCGCTCAATTCCTGCCACTTCGGCCTGTCGGTCACCGGCGGCGCCGTGGGCGTGGGGCGGGCGGTGAATTCCTCGGTGGTGGGCTCGGCCGTGGGCATCGTGCTGGGTGATTACTTCCTCACGTACCTCATGACATGAGCGACTCCCCTGAAACCCCCGGGCCCGCAGCGCCGCAGGGCCCGCCCCGTTTCCCCCTGAGCCTCCCCTACCGGCTGGGCGGGGCCGTGCTCGGCCTGGGCGCCGCCGCCCGGGAGCTTTGGCGCGTGCTCGTGGGCACCATCCGCTACTCCATCTGGGGCAAGCGGCCCAAGGGCGAGGTGCTCAACCAGATGTACCAGGTGGGCAATCGCAGCCTGCTGTTCATCTGCGTGACCCTGGGCTGCCTCGGCATGGTGCTGGTGTTCCAGATCTGCCTGCAGGTCAACAAGATCACCGGCGACCTGTCCCAGGTGGGGGCCGAGTTCATCAAGGGCATGGTCCACGCCTTCGTCCCCAGCCTCACCGCCATGATGCTGGCCACCCGGGTGGGCGCCGGCATCGCCGCCGAGATCGGCTCCATGATGGTCACCGAGCAGGTGGACGCCCTGCGCATGAGCGGCGTGGAGCCCATCGAGTACCTCATCGCGCCCCGGTTCATCGCGGCGCTGTTCATGACCGTGGTGCTCACCATGATCGCCCTGGCCGTGGCGGTGGGAGGCGGCGCGTTGATGGCCTACAGCGCCTTCGACGTGAGCCCGACGGTGTTTCTGCAGTTCGACAAGGTCACCCCCGGGGATCTGATCATCGGCGGCACCAAGGCCTTCGTCTTCGGCGCCTCCATCCCGGTGGTGGCGGGCTACTGCGGGCTCACCACGCGCGGCGGCTCCGAGGGCGTGGGCTCGGCCACCACCCGCGCCGTGATCAACGGCTCGTTGACGGTGATCCTCGAAGACTTCGTCATCTCGGGGTTGGGCTACTACTTCCTCCAGTCCAAGGGATTGTGAGCCTTGGTGATGAGATCCGGGGGGCCATCGCCCCCCCCGCCGGAGGTGAGATGACCATCGAGTTTCGGGACGTCCACAAGCAGTTCGGCCCAAAGAAGGTGCTCACGGGCGTTACCCTCAAGGTGGAAAAGGGCGAGGTGATGTTCATCATCGGCACCTCGGGGGTGGGCAAGTCGGTGACCATCAAGCACCTCATCGGCCTGCTCAAGCCCACCCGGGGAGAGATCCTGCTCGACGGCCAAATGGTCCAGGACCTCAAGGAGAAGGACTACTACCCCATCCGCAAGCGCTGCGCCATGGTGTTTCAGAGCTCCACCCTGTTCGACTCCCTGTCGGTGGCAGACAACGTGATCCTGCCGCTGCGCAAGCACAAGCGGCTGCGCGGCGCCAAGGCGCGCGCGGAAGCGCTGGCCCTGCTCGACAAGGTGGGGATGACCGAGTTCGCGGGTCGCTATCCCGCCGAGCTCGGGGACGGCATGCGCAAGCGGGTGGCCATCGCCCGGGCCTTGACCCTGGACCCGGAGTACGTGCTGTTCGACGAGCCCACCACCGGGCTCGACCCGGTGAGCGCCCGCCGGGTGGACGAGCTCATCCGCCGGCTGTCCGACGAGTTCGGCGTCACCTCCATCGTGGTGTCGCACGACCTGGAGTCCATCTTTAGCATCGCTGACCGCATCGCCATGGTCTACCAGGGGCGCATCCACCTGGTGGGCACCCGGGACGAGTTCCGCCACTCCGACGACCCCGTGGTCCAGCAGTTTATCACCGGCCGCTCCGAGGGGCCCATGGAGACGCCGGGGTTTTGATCCGGGACTCGGTGCAAGTCCGGCCGCGGGGCCGGGTTCCATATGCGGGTCCGGATTCCAGACGCGGGTCCGAGTTCCGGATACTACGCGGGTCGGAGCGAAAAGACTCAAGGTGTGATTCCAGGTGGTTGGCGGAGACGGGTGGGTCAAGCAGGGGGCGGACGGGCCAGCACGCCGCGGCTGTCGCGGCCGTCGATGACCGCCTGCAGCGGCTGCTCCAGGCGCACGTGGCGCAAGAAACCGGTCTCGGTCCGGGCGGGCTGATCGTCGAGCCAGCCCCAGTCCACGTAGCCGTCGGGGTGGGGCGCGGCGCGGGTGGCGCCCGGGGGCACCGTGAGGTAGCCGATGCCCAGGGCCGTGATGTTGTGGAAAAAGTGCGCGCCTTGGGAGGGGTCGACGTTGAAGCCCTCCGGGGAGGCCTCCACGATGATCCGGGCGCCGGCGATCTGGGCCCACTGCACCGGGATGCCGAGCCAGGGGTCCGAGGATCCCCAGCGGCCGGGCCCCAGGAGCACGTAGCCCCGGCCCGCCTCCTGCAAGCGGGCGTTGAGCTCGCCGATCTCCTGGGCGATGCGGGGAGACTGGGACGGGTCGAAGGTGTCGCGGCGCACATAGACCACGTCGCGCAGATCCGCGAAGTGCCCGTGACCGAGGGCCGACTCGGAGCGGCAGATGATCTGCTCGTGTGGGATCTCGCCGAGATCCAGCCCCTCGGTGAGGTCATGCACCAGCGCCGGCCGCACCTGCAGCAGGTAGAGGGTGGGGGACC
>CAYFWA010000478.1:0-5795 GCA_964346625.1 uncultured Myxococcales bacterium | reverse complement strand
TTGCTGGATTATTACAGCAAGCCGGTCGCCCTCCTCGCTTCTTGACAGAATTGCGTCTCGGCGCCCTCGGTGCGTCGAACTTATTCTTGCGCGAGCCCTTAGAAATCCGCCACCACCGCAAGACGTGTCCGGATCATGGCGGGCCAGAGCACACCGCCGATGACGAACAGGTCCACGCCCAGCGTGTGAAGCAAGCTGAAGTTCCTGCTCAAACGTACCTCCCAGCCCGCCTCTGTGAAGGCGGTGATGAATAGCCCGGTCTCACCGTTTTCGAAGGGATCGGACGGACAGATGCGATCGGTGCCCGGCGCGCGATCCCACGAGAGACACTCGGACACGTGCGAGACGCGCACCCCTCCGTCCACGAGCAGGGCGTGCCGGCCCAGTCTCACCGAACCCAGCAGCCACAGCTCGCCGAAGGCCCCATCCCCCCCGCCGAGCTGCCGATAGATCAGCCCAGACTCCGATATGATTCGCCGGTATCCAGCGAGCAGGCGCACTGCGATGCCAGCGCTCCGCTCCCGGTTTTGCATCACCCCGATCTTCAGGCCCGCGTAGCCTCCGTAGTTCCACCGTCCCAGCCCTCGCCAGGCGAGCTCGAGCTGGACGCGGTGATGAACACCGTATCCGACCGTCACCTCGTAAAATGGCCAGCCCCCCTCCGCGCCAACAAGCACCCGGGATTGCCGAAGCAAGAACCCTCCGAGCGGGGTCGGCTCATCGGTTGGCGCGGACGGCGTCGAAGGGGGGCCGTAGACAAAGGTTGCGCGGGACGATCCTTCCCTCCCGCGGTTGCGGGTCGAGGTCGCTGCAGCCGGCTTGCCGCTCCCCGGGGCCGCTGTCCGGTCCTCAACGATGCCCATCGTTAGGGCTGGAGAGCTCCCCCTCCCCGGTGTCGGGAAGGAGCTTGTCGACGAGTTCGGCAACCGCCCCGCCCCGCGTGAGCGATCAGGGGAGAGGGGTGAAGACCGGGTGGGGCCTGCGAGCGCGCTTCCGCTGGCCACCCATAACAACAGCGATACCCCTGCCACGGCGCTGCGCCAGCGGCCACGACGTGGACGTCGCGGTTGCTCGTGCGCCCGATGCTTTCGGCTCACTTGAGCGCCCTGGGTCATTGCAGTCCCCCGATTGATTGGGTTGAGGCTCCCGCCGCAGCAGCTGGCGAGCACAGCGATTGTTCCGTGCTGTTCCATCATTCGCGGCACGCGAGCCGGGCGAGCACGTCAATCTGGCCCCAACCTTGGGGTCAGCGTACGGGGCACGGCGTCGCGGCGTCAACCGCGGCGGTTGACCCGCTCAGCGTTGTCCCCTGCGGCGCTGTCCCGCGCGCCGTTGGCCCCTGCGGCATCGGCCGCCGCGGCATCGGGCGTTGAGCCGTTGTCCCCTGCGGCGTTGTCCCGCGCGCCGTTGGCCCGCGCATCGTTGGCCTGCGCGCCGTGGGTCCGGCGCTGGAGCAGCAGGGCCAGCAGCAGCGCCGTGAGGCCCGCAAACACCGCCAGGTGCAGAAAAGACGACGTACCGGTCTCGTAGGCCTCGAGCCGTGGGCTCTGGTCCAAGGTGGCCCCCAGCACCAGCGCCAGCGCCCCGGCGGCGGCCCGCGCCGCGGGAGGCACGCCGCGCATCCAGGCCACGGCCAGGAGCAACGCCAGGGGCACGGTGAGCCGCACCCAGTGGTGCACCCAGGTGATGGGGTTGAGCAGGATGGAGGCGAGAAGGAGCTGCGCGGCCAGCAGCGCCCAGATCGCGTCCAGCGCCGGCGATCGCTGCTCTCGCGGGTCAACCCCGGCGCGCTGGGAAGCCGCTTGCGCTGACCGAATGGCGGTCGTTGGCGCGGACTGACCGGCGGTCGTTGGCGCGGACCGAATGGCAGTCGTTGGCGCGGCCCGGCCGGCCGTCGCCGCCCGCCAGCCGGCCAGCAGCGACGCGGCAGCGCACGCCAGGCCGACGCCGATCCGGATCCCCAGATAGAGCCCGGCGATCACGCCCGCGGGGAGCTGCCCGGACAGCGGGGCGCAGCGGCCCCAGCGGTGGTGGAAGGAAAAAAGCAGGCTGTGGTTGGCGCAGTTGTCGCCCCAGGGCAGCGCGCCGCGTCCCCCCGAGATGGTGTCCCACACCAGCGCCACGAAGGCCGCGTCCATGCGCCCGGCCCAGCCAAAACCGTTGACCAGGCCGGGCAGGAGCCACAGGCAGACGAGCGCCGCGGCGCCGAAGCCCCCGAGCCACCCCGCCGCGCGGCCCAGGCCGCGGCGCCAGGGCTTCGGGGCCAGCGACCCTGGCTCCCCGTCCGCGGCGCCGGCGTCCCCGACGCCCGCCCCCCCAGCTTGCTCTCGAGGCGCTCGCGCCGCTAGCAGCGTGGGCAGAAGCCCCACCAGGATCACGGGCATGATCTTGATGGAGGCGGCCACCGCCACCAGCGCGCCGGAGGCGACCCAGCGCTGGCGACGCCAGCACAAAAGCGCTCCGGCCACCAGCACCCAGACCAGCGGGTTGACCTGAGCCCAGATGACGTTCATGGCAAAGGGCCAGTTGGCCACCAGCACCGCCGCCCCCGCGCCGGCCACGGGCACCGGCTCGGGCAGCTCGAAGCTCACCAGCAGGCGCCACAGGACCGCGAAGCCCACCGGGATCAGGCAAAGCTGCAGCACGTTCCACCACCACACCGCCCGGGGCAGGGGCAGCCCGGCGAGGGGCCGCAGCGCCGAGACCAAAAAGGGCGGATAGACGTAGGGATAGATCCGCGCGCGCCGGTGCATGCGGTACACGTTTCGCCCCGCCGCGGCCTCCCGCGCCCCCCGGTGAAACACCTCGAAGTCCACCCGGTGCTGCCTGCGCTCCAGCCTCCGCTGGGTGCGCCCCAGGTGGTGCACGCCCACGCCCACGGTCACCGCCACCGCCGCCAGGGCGAAGACCCACCCCAGGCGCCACCGCCGCGCAAAGGACGCCAGGGGCTCCGTGCCACCCACGCTCGGCCAACCCGTTGGGGGCGGCTCCGGCCTAGGCGGCTCCGGCCGAGGCGGCTTCGGCCGGAGCCGCCTAGGCTGCGGCGGCTCCGGCTGCGGCGGCTCCGGCCTAGGCGGCTCCGGCCGAGGCGGCGCCGGTGGCGGATCCTGCGCAGCAGACGTCGACGCCTCTGCGTCAGCGGCGCGCTTGTTTGAGGGGTGCTCGTGGTTCAGAGTCTCGGAGTCCGCCATGGCCTTCCCCGCTTGCGGACACCCTACCAGAAGAGCCGCGGTCCGGGGTGCTCAGTCAGGAGGGCGAGCCCGGCCCGAGGCTGGCTCGAGGGGGCCCGAGGCTGGCTCGAGGGGGCCCGAGGCTGCCCCTCACCGTGAGACCTCAGGAATCGGTCTCCAGGGCATCGAGCAGAAGATCGGCCAGCTCAGCCAGGTCGTGTCTTGTATGTACGCAGCCAGCGCCGGAAGGCGGAGACGCCTCCGCGGGTGGCCAGCTCGTAGGTCGGGAGGAAATCCAGCGCCCGGATGTAGGTCTCGGACTCGAAGTCCACCCGCCGCTCGCGGTTCGACTCGTAGAGCAGCGCGCCCTCCAGCAGGACGCGGTGACAAAACACGGGCCCCTGGTCTTCCAGCACGACGAGATCCACGGGTCGGGGGGGCACCACCTGCTCCAAGCGCGAGATCAAATCGCCGATGCGGCGGTAGTGCTGGTGCGCGCTTTGGCCGCGCTGCGCGAACACCACGCCGATGTCGAGGTCGCTGTCTGGCCGCGCCTGGCCGCGGGCCACGGACCCGAACACGTAGGCCGCGGCGCTCTCGGGGAACCGTTCGAACACGGGCGCCACGCGCTCGCGAAGCGACGCGACTCGCTGCTTCAGGTCCTCGCTCACTCGAAGAGGATACCACAGCGCGCGAACACGGGCGCGAGCTCCTGGCGCAGGCGCCGCTCGTCGAGGCCGAACTCGGCGAGGCTGTAGCGGTGGGTCGAAAAGAAGGAGCCGGGGGCGGAGCCCGGTGGGGTTTCGGGGGAGCCCGTTTGGTCGCGGGCGGGGCCCGGGTGGCCGCGGGAACCGGAGCGGCTGGCGAAGCCGCTGTCGGAAGGGGCTTCGACCCGAGCTTCGGCCCGGACCTCGGCCCGAGTGTCGGCCCGGACCTCGGCCCGAGTGTTGGCCCGGGCCTCGGCCCGAGTGTCGGCCCGGGCCTCGGCCCGAGTGTTGGCCCGGGCCTCGGCCCGAGTGTCGGCCCGGGCCTCGGCCCGAGTGTCGGCCCGGGCTTCGGCCCGAGTGTCGGCCCGGGCCTCGGCTTCGTCGAGGGCGGCCTGAAGGGAGGCGTCAGGGCCGGGGAGGCCCAGCTCGCGGTAGACGCGGTGCACGGCCGCGCGGGGAGCGGACACCAGGTCGGCGTAGCGCAGGGACACCGCGGTGCCCGGGGGCAGCCCCGGCAGGTCGCGCTCGGCCGCGCGGTAGGTGCGCAGGCTGTCGGCCAGGAGGGTCTCCACCTGGGCCGGGGACAGGTCCGTAAAGCCGGGAAAGCGTCGGCGCCAGATGGCCCGGATCAGGCTCAGGCGCGACGGGATGGCCTCGCGCGGATCGCGCACCAGGTAGATGAACCGGGCGTCGGGGAAGACCTGGCGCAAAGCGTCGATCTTGTGGGTGAAGGCCGGGTTCTTGGACACGATCCAGGGAGCGATCCTGCGACCGGCTCCGGCTCCGGCTCCGGCTCCGGCTCCGGCGAGTGCGTCGGGGGCAGGGAGGGACAGCGCGCCGGGCTCGCGCTGGAGCTTCTTGAGCAGACAGGCGCGGTACCAGCCCAGGGCGCAGGCCTGTCGGGCCGGGGGCCAGCGATCGAAGTGGCGCAGGTCGTCGAGCTCGGTGCGCGCGGTGGTGGCCGGGGCGTCGTTGGCGCACATGACGCCCTCGAACAGGGCCCAGAAGACGAACTCGTCCTCCTCCACCTCCTCGAAGCGCAGCCGGTGCAGATCGTCCAGGGGCCCGAACAGCCGATCCTGGAGGCGCTGCAGGCCAAGGTGCAGCCGGCCGCGCAGCGCGGCGCGGTCCAGGCGGCTAAGGGCCGAGAGGCCCCGCTGCAAGCTGGTGGCCGGAAAGAGCATCTCGTGCAGGGCGAGGGCGCGGGCATGGGTGCGATCCTGCGACAGCAGCCGGTGCAAAAAGGTGGTGCCCGAGCGCTGGTGGCCGAGGATGAACACCGGGCCGGTCATCTGAAGGCGATCCCAGCCCGGAGCCGTGATGGCGTCCAGGGCCCAGCCCGCCTGGCCCACGCCGTAGAGCGCCAGGCGGAAGGTGGCCTGGCCGAGCACGGCGCCCGGGTGGCCCTCGGTGCGCCACAGCAGCCGGTACTTGCGCCCGAAGGCCGACCAGCCGTAGGGCACCCGCGCCCCGGGGCGCCAGGGGGCGATGGCGCTGGAATCGGGGGTCGGTTGCTGAGTCCGGCCGTCTGCTGCGCTGGGGCCGGGTTTCGGGTCTTCGTCGCGCGTCTCGGCGCGGGGGTCCGGGAAAATGGTGGAGCCTGACAGCCCCGGCCGGGGGGTGCCGCCGAAGCGCGCCGCGGCCAGGCGGCGCAGCTCGGCCTTGTCCACCTTGTTCTGCCGGCCGGTGACGGGCAGGGCGTCGAGCCAGAGCAGGTGGTCGGGGGCGCCGTCGGTGCCGGTCACCTCGGCGGCGCGGCGCAGCAGCTCCGCGTCGGCGGGCAGGGCCGCAGGACCGCCGCCGCGGGGAAAGCGGCCGGGGGCGGGCAGGGCCGCGTGGCCGCCGCCGCGGGGGGAGCGGCCGGGGGGGCATAGCAGTCGGGCGCGGAAAGCGGGTGTTGTGCACAGGGCCTGCGGCG
>CAYFWA010000477.1:0-5801 GCA_964346625.1 uncultured Myxococcales bacterium | reverse complement strand
AGGCGCTGTCGCGGCGCTTGCATGTTGCCCACAGCAGCGTCGCGTCAACGAGGCCGCTGGGGGGGCCTTGACGCGCCGCACTGTGGACAACGGCAAGCGCCGCGCCAGCAGCGCCGCACTGTGGACAACGGCAAGCGCCGCGCCAGCAGCGGTTGCGACGGCACGCAACCCATGCGCAGTGAATCCACGCCCAGCGGCTGCGAGGAGGCCTTCCGGACAACCCGTAGTTTATGGATAGAAGCCAGGCCGATCCCATTCCCCTGGCCCCGACGCCACCGCGACGCTACAGTCCCCCCCGATGTCCCAGTCCACCGACGATCAATACCGCGAAGTCCTCGATGACCTGTTTCGCCTGCGCCGCTTCGGCGTGAAGCTGGACGTGCTCGGGCCCAGGCGCGCGCTTCGCCGCCTGGGGGATCCCACCCGGGATCTCCCGGTGATCCAAATCGGGGGCACCAACGGCAAGGGCTCGGTGGCCGCCATGGTGGAGGCCATCTTGCGCGCCGCGGGCCTACGCACGGGGCTTTACACCTCCCCTCATTTGTGTCGGTTCACCGAGCGGGTGCGTATCGCCGGCGACGAGGTCCAACGCGAAGAGGTGGTGGAGCACTACCACCGCATTCGCCGCGACGCCCCCGAGCTCACCTTCTTCGAGGTGGCCACCGCCCTCGGCGCCCTGGCCTTTGCCGAGCACGACGTCCAGATCGGGGTGGTGGAGGTGGGCCTCGGCGGACGGCTCGACGCCACCAACGTCTTCGAGGCCGCGGTCACCGGGCTCACGCCCATCGGCCGGGAGCACACCGCCTACCTCGGGCAGGACCTGGATCGCATCGCGTGGGAAAAGGGGCGTTTGATGCGGCCGGGGGTGCCTGCGGCCAGCCTCGCCGATCACCCGGTGGTCCGCGCGGTGCACCGCCCCCTGGCCGAGGTGCTGCACACGCCGCTATACGAGCACGGCCGGGACTTTTCCCTCGAGCCCTCGCCGCAGGGCCTGGCCTACCGCGGCCCCGGAGGGCCCGTGGTGGCGGCGCCGCCGCCGCTGACCGGCGCGCACCAGCAGCAAAACGCCGCCCTGGCTCTCGCCCTGGTGGGCCTGCTGCCCGAGGCGCTGCGCCCCGGCGACGCGGCCCGCGCCGCGGGCCTGGCGCAGGTGCGCTGGCCCGGGCGCATGGAGCTTCTGCTCGGCGAGCCGCGCTTTTTGCTCGACGCGGGTCACAACCCCCAGGCCGTGCGCGCGCTGCTCTCGGGCCTGCAGACCCTTCGCCGGCGGCGCACCCTGCTGGTGGTGGCCGCCATGTACGACAAGGACCTCGGGCGGATGCTGCCCCGGCTGCTCGAGGCCACCGACGAGGCGATCTTCACCCGCGTGCAGTACTACCGCGGGGCCCCCCCGGAGCACCTGCTTCAGCAGGTTCCCGAGCCGTTGCGCTCCCGGGTGCGCACCGCACCCGACGTGCCGGCGGCCCTGCGCGAGGCGCGCCGGCGCGCCGGCCCCGAGGACCTGGTGGTGGTGGCCGGCTCGGTGTTTCTGGTGGGCGAGGCGCGCGCCGAGCTGCTGGGCGAGCCCACCGACCCGCTGAAGGTCACCGACCCGGTGGCCACCCTGGTGGCCCGCCCGGGAGCCAATTCCCCGGACGCCGGCGCCGGCGCGGCGCGCGGCCCCGCCGCGGCGCGCGGCCCCGCCGCGGCGCCGCAGCGTTGAGCCGTTCCGCGGGCCGATGCCGATGGCCCGCGGGGGCTGACGACGACGCGGCGCGGCGCTGGACGCGGCGCAGCGCTGGACGCGGCGCGGCGCTGGACGCGGCGCAGCGCTGGACGCGGCGCGGCACTGGACGCGGCGCAGCGCTGGACGCGGCGCGGCGCTGGACGCGGCGCGGCGCTGGACGCGGCGCGGCGCTGGACGCGGCTCAGGGCTTGGTGGTCGAAGCGAGGGGCGCGGCAAGGGGCGCCGCGAGGTTCGCTTCCTGGGTGAGCCGCTGCAGCCGCTGGGTGCCGGCCCCCCAGCTCAGCTCCAGGCCCTTGTCGGTGAGCTGGCCCCGGTAGCGGTCCAGGGCGGTCTTTTCGGTATCGCACTGGCTGGGCTGGCGGTACTCGGCCACCTCCCGCAAGGTGAGCGTGGGGCCGGCGGCGCGCGCAGCCGGGGCTGCCGACGAAGCCGCCAAGGTGCCCTGGACCCGATAGAGCCGGCGCCGGCGGTGGTGGCGCTTGCCGTTGCAGGCGAAGGTCGCGCCGGCGCGGGCGGTGGCCCGGCTCACCCGCTGATAAAAGCCGCGCACCGTAGTGCCCCGCGTGCTCAGATACCAGGTCTCCTGCACGCGCTCGCGGCCGCCGTCGGCCCGGGGCACCACGCCCCCCCAGCGGTAGACCCCGCTGCCCGGCCCGGGCGGCGGCGGTGTGGCGATGCGTCGCAGGGCGCGGGGCCGCGTGCAGCGCAGCGTGAGCGTCGGGGCCCCCGCCCCGGCCGCGGCTGGGGCGGCGGGGGCGGCGGGGACCGGGGCCGGGCGTCCCTGGCAGCGCAGCGCGGGCAGCTCCGCGTCGGCGCAGGGGCCCGGCTGCACGAAGCCGGCGGCCGAGCGCAGGGTGATCGCGCCGGAGCCCGGCGCCACCTGCCCCTCGAGCAAGAACGCGTGGCGCTGCTCGGCCCGGCCCGAGCGGCTGCAGACGAACTTGCGGCCATCGGTGGACACGCGCACCCGATGCACGAAAAGCAGCCCCTGCAGCCGGTCGCCCTGCCGCGTGAGCGCCCAGGTCTCGCGGCGGATCACCCGGTGACCGTCCTCCTGCCGGGTCAGCTCCGCGGCGTAGCGCCCGGTGGTAAGGCCGCCTCCACCTCCCGCTTTCGCTCCGTGGCGGGGCGGATCGGGCCCCGGACCCCCGGCGGTGGGGCCCTCCCCACCGGACGCGGACGCGCCGTCGCAGGGCGGCGACTCCAGCAGGGCGGCGACAAAGGCCCGCAGGTGGGCCGGCGTGGGGCCGGGCCCCGGCAGCGCGCTGAGCCGGGCGGCGGCGGCCGTGGCCGTCAGGCCGGCGGCCCGCAGCCAGGCGCAGCGGCTCTGCTGCCGCGCCGCAGTCGCCCCGCCGAAGTGCTCGAGGTACGCCTGCACCAGGGCGTCGGGCGCCGCGAGGCCGGCCCGGCGGGCGGCGGCGGCGAGGGCCTGGGCGTCGGCCGCGAGCTGCGCCGGCGCGGGGCGGGGCCCGGCCCGCCGCGCCGACGGCCCGGGCGGGCAGCCCGCTTGCAGCCCGAGCAGCCCGGCCAGCGACATCAACCCGATCAGCCTGATCAAACCACTTTGCGCCCACCGCCCGGGTAGGCTGTGCAGCCCACAGCGGTCGTGTCGGCCACCACGCCCGCGGGTGCGCCGCGGCGCCGCCCGCCGTGGATCGGTCCCTCGCCGCGTCATCGGCTCGCCAGCAGGGCCGCAGCCCGCCGGTTCTGCTCGGCGGCCAGCTTCTTTTCGTCCACCCCCACCAGGCGCCCGTGGCGGACCACCTCGCGGCCGCCCACGAGCACGGTGTCGGCGGGCTGGCGCCCGCCGCAAAACACCAGGGCGGCCACCGGATCGTGCAGGGCCCCGGCGTGGGCGAGATCGTCCACGGCGAACAGCGCCAGGTCGGCGAGCTTGCCCGGCTCCAGGCTGCCCAGCTCGTCTTCGCGGCCGAGCACCGCCGCGCCCCCCCGGGTGGCGAGCCACAGCGCGTCGGGGGCGCCCATGTGGGTGACCCCGGTGCCGATGCGGTGCACCAGCAGCGCCAGCCGCACCTCGGCGAGCAGGTCCGAGGCGTCGTTGGAGGCCGAGCCGTCCACGGCCAGCCCCACCGGCACCCCGGCCTCGCGCAGCGCCGGCACCCGGGCGATGCCCGAGCCCAGACGCAGGTTCGAGCCCGGACAGTGGGCCACCCCGGTGCGGGTGCGCCCGAGCTCGGCCACCTCCTCGTCGTTGAAGTGCACGCCGTGGGCGTACCACACGTCGGGCCCCAGCCAGCTCACCGAGGCCATGTAGGCCAGGGGGCGCTCGCCGGTGGTGCGCAGACAGAACTGCTCCTCGTCGAGGGTCTCGGCCAGGTGCGTGTGCAGCCGCAGGCCGCGCTCGCGGGCCAGGGCCGCGCTGTCGCGCAGCAGCTCGGGGGTCACCGAAAATGGCGAGCAGGGGGCCAGGGCCACGCGATGCATGGCGCCCGGGGCGGGGTCGTGGTACGCGTCGGCGAACCGCTCGCAGTCGCGCAGAATCGTCTCCTCGTCCTGCACCACCGAGTCGGGGGGCAGCCCGCCCTTGGACTCGCCGCGGCTCATGGAGCCGCGGGTGGGGTCGAAGCGGATACCCAGCGTCCGGGCTGCCTCCACCGTCTCGTCGATGATGGTATTGGGCTGGCCCTCGGGAAACAGGTAGAAGTGATCCGTGCTCAGGGTGCAGCCGGTGAGCAGCAGCTCCCCGAGGCCGACCTGGGCCGAGACGCGCACGTCGTCCGGGGTGATGTGGGCCCACAGCGGATAGAGCTTCTGGAGCCAGGAAAAAAGCTCCGCGTCCTGGATCCCGGGCACGTTGCGAAACATCGTCTGGTACAGGTGGTGGTGGGTGTTGACCAGGCCCGGCAGCACCACCTTGCCTCGCCCGTCGATCACCTCGGCCCCGGGCGCCTCGAGGCCCGGGCCCACGGCGACGACGCGCTCCCCGCGCACGTGGACGTCGGCGTCGCGCAGCACCGTGCGGTCGTCGTCCATCACCGCCACGGCCAGCGCGTCTTTGATCAGTCGCTCTCGCAGTGCCTGCATCCGAACCCTCTCGGTCTTGGTCTCGGTGTCGCTATTGGTTTCGGTCTCGCCGAGTGAGAGCCACCGCCTTCACGCCGTAGCGCCCGCGGGCTCCGCCCGAACCCTGTGACTGTAGAGGGTCCCCGCCCGGGGGGCAAGCCGTTACGCCGCAGCGTGGGCGCCACCGCGCAAGCGCCGCCGCGCAAGCGCCGCCGCGCAAACGCCGCCGCGCAAGCGCCGCCGCGCAAGCGCCGCCGCGCAAACGCCGCCGCGCAAACGCCGCCGCGCAAGCGCCGCCGCGCAAGCGCCGCCGCGCAAGCGCCGCCGCGCGGGCCTGGCCATTTGTCCGCGATGGGAATATCCTGGCCGCGGGATCGTCCAAGCGAGCCCGGGACGTCCCGGGCCCGAGCCCGGGGCGTCCCGGGCCCGAGCGGGCGGGGGAGGGCAAAGCACAGCCCCTCCGCACACACCACGAAGCGCGGAGAGCACCATGGTGCCCTCCCATGGAAGACAGGAGGCTGACATGAAGCGGATTTTGGTCACGGTGGTGGTCGTCGCAATCGCCGGGATGGGCAGCGGATCGGCGATGGCCGCCGATATACCAGAAGAGGGCGCGACACAACCCGATCGAGTGGCGCCGAAGGCGGCGCTGGGCCAGGCCGCGCGCCAGGGCAAGATCGCGGCCTTCAAGCACCTGGTCACCGCCCTGGGCAAGGTGCCCAAGAGCTGCCGCCTCAAGGGCAAGAAGCTGCAGGGCAAGGTGAAGGTGGTCAAGAGCTTCCCCGACTTCAAGGTGAAGGTGGTGAGCTCCTTTCCCGACCTGAAGGTCAAGTGGGTCAAGTCCTTCCCCAACAAGTGCGGCCTGTGGAAAAAGGTCAAGAGCTTCCCCGATTTCAAGATCAAGTTCGTCAAGAGCTTTCCCGACTTCAAGATCAAGATCGTGAGCTCGTTTCCCGGCGTCCCCTGAGCCCCCCGCTCACTGCACGGACGCGCGGGCCTAGAGCACCGAACAGTTTGGACGTCGTAGCGAAATCGTGAAGTTGCTCGCGAG
>CAYFWA010000476.1:3353-5850 GCA_964346625.1 uncultured Myxococcales bacterium | reverse complement strand
CCGTCGCGCCGGCTCCCGGCGCCGCGATCGTCTCGGCCGTCCCCCCGGCCGTCGTCCCGGCCCCGGGAGGGGGGACCACCGGCGCGGCGCTCGCCGTCGGCAGACTTACAGGTGAGGGAGATCCGCTTGCGCTCGAGGTCCACGTCGAGCACGCGCACCTCGAGCTTGTCGCCCACCTTGGCCACCTCGGCGGGGTCCTTGACGAAGCGGTCGGCGAGTTGGGACACGTGCACGAGGCCGTCCTGCTTCACGCCGATGTCCACGAAGGCCCCGAAGTGGGTGACGTTGGTCACCACCCCCTCCAGGGACATGCCCTGGGCGAGGTCCTCCAGGGTGTTCACGTCGTCGCGGAAGGCGGGGGCTTCGAAGGCGTCGCGGGGATCGCGGCCGGGCTTTTTGAGCTCGGCGATGATGTCCCGCAGGGTGGGCTCGCCCACCTCGTCGTCCACGTAGCGCGGCAGGTCGATGCGCTCGGCCTGCTTGGCGTCGCCCACCAGGTCGGCGAGCTCCACGCCGAGGTCCGCGGCCATGCGCTCCACGAGGGCGTAGCGCTCCGGGTGTACCGCCGAGGCGTCCAGGGGGTGGGCGCCGTCTCGCACCCGCAAAAAGCCCGCGGCCTGCTCGTAGGTGCGCGGCCCCATTCCGGCCACCTGCCGCAGGCTCTCGCGGGAGACAAAGGCGCCGTGGTCTTCGCGGTGCTTGACGATTTTCTTGGCCAACGATGGCCCCACGCCGGCCACGGCGCCGAGCAGCGGCGCGCTGGCGCTGTTGAGCTCCACCCCGACGTGGTTGACGCAGCTCTCCACCACGTCCTCGAGCTTGCGCTTGAGCAGGCTCTGGTTCACGTCGTGCTGGTACTGTCCCACGCCAATGGACTTGGGCTCGATCTTGACGAGCTCCGCCAGGGGGTCCTGCAGCCGGCGCGCGATGGAGATGGCTCCCCGGATGGTGAGATCCAGATCGGGGAACTCCTGCTTGGCCAGCGGCGACGCGCTGTAGACGCTGGCACCGGCCTCGCTCACCAGCACCACCAGCGTGTCTTTCAGCTCGGGAGCCTGTTCCTTGAGCGTCTGGCGCACGAAGGACTCGGTCTCGCGGCCCGCCGTGCCGTTGCCCACCGCCACCGCGTGGGGACGGTGCCGGCGCAGGAAGTCCACCAGGGCGTCGGCCGCCTCCTGCTTCTTCTGCTCGCCCTTGTGGGGATAGACGGTCACCGTGTCGAGGTACTTGCCGATGGCGTCCACCGCGGCGCACTTGCAGCCGGTGCGCAGGCCGGGGTCGATGCCCACCACGGGTTGGTTGCCCAGGGGCGCGGCCAGCAGCAGGTTGCGCAGGTTGGCGGCGAACACCTCGATGGCGTCCCGGTCGGCGGCCTTCTTGAGCTCGGCGCGGACGTCGTTTTCCACGCTGGGCGCGATGAGGCGCTGGTAGCCATCGTCGATGGCCGCCACCAGCTCCGCTTCCCAGGGCGAGGCCTGCACGCCCACCGCCGCGTGGAGCCGCGCCAGCAGCGGCTCCTGCTCCACCTCGATGCCGGTGCGCAACACCTTTTCTCGCTCGCCCCGTCTCACGGCCAGGAACCGGTGGGACGGGATGGCCGAGACGGCCTCCGAGAAGCCATAGTAGGCCTCGAACTTGGTGCGCTCTTCGGCCTTGTCGGGCGCCACGTCGGCCACCAGGCGCCCCTGCCCGGAGAAGGCGTCGCGCACCAGGGCCCGGATGTCGGCGTCCTCGGCCACCCGCTCCGCCACGATGTCCCGGGCCCCGGCGAGGGCGTCCTCCACGCTCTGCACCGGCCCCGCGGGATCCACGTACTGTCGGGCGGCCTGCTCGGGGGTGGGCTCGGCGGGCTGGGCGAGCAGTGCCTCGGCCAGGGGCTCGAGCCCCTTTTCCCGCGCGATGGTGGCCCGGGTGCGGCGCTTGGGCTTGTATGGGAGGTAGAGATCCTCGAGCTCGGTCTTGGTGGTGCAGGCGCGGATCCGGGCCTCGAGCTCCGGGGTGAGCTTTTCCTGCTCGGCGATGGACTCGAGGATGGCCTGGCGCCGCTGCTCCAGCTCCTGGAGGTAGGCGTGGCGCTCCCCGATGGTGCGGATCTGCTCTTCGTCCAGGTCGCCAGTGGCTTCCTTGCGGTAGCGCGCGATGAAGGGCACGGTGGCGCCGTCGCCAAGCAGGGTCACCACGGCGGAGACGCCGCGGGGAGGCAGGGACAGCTCGGTGCTCAACCGCTGGACGGGATCGAAGGGGGCCAGGTCGGGCATGGGCAGCTCTTCTGGATCGTCTGGATCGTCTGGATTGTCTGCAAAGCGGTAAAACGGTAAAACGGTAAACGGCGTTGCAAAAAAACCGAATGCGCTCAGGCGTGGGCTCGGGTCCGTGGATGCGGGCGCGTGCTACGATGGCTTCGCAGGATTCGCCAGAGCTGCGTCCCTCGCGCGAGGGACACGGAGTCCGGTGATTCGGGGTCCGGTGATTCGGGGTCCGGTGATTCGGGGTCCGG
>CAYFWA010000476.1:1086-3253 GCA_964346625.1 uncultured Myxococcales bacterium | reverse complement strand
GGTGATTCGGGGTCCGGTGATTCGGGGTCCGGTGATTCGGGGTCCGGTGATTCGGGGTCCGGTGATTACAGCGGGGCAGCTCGAGTCGCGGGAATCCAGGGTCATGTCGGGGATGTGATCCGGTGTGATCCAGTGTGATCCAGTGCGATCCAGTGCGATCCAGTGCGATCCAGTGCGATCCAGTGCGATCCAGTGCGATCCAGTGTGATCCAGTGTGATCCAGTGTGATCCAGTGTGATCCAGTGTGATCCGTGGTCGGTGGAGCTCCGGTTCGTGCCGGCTCGCTTGCTCGGGCGGCTCGGCCGCGGCGAGCCGCGGGGTTGCCGGGCCGTGGCGGGCAGCCCGGGCCTGTCGAGGCGGCGAATAAGCTACCAGCAGACGCGCTGGATTGCAAAGCGAAAGGAAAGGGTCGGGCGCGGGGACGACTCCGTGATGATTGGCAGAAGGGGAGCAGAAGGGGAACGGTCGACAAAGAGGAGGCCAAGACCGCGGTGACGGGACGCAGTGCGCGTGTCTGTGGCCTCCCGTGGGATCTCTCGCCGCGAAGAGCTTCAGTTCGCGCGGGCTCCTTTGGCGGTGCGGCGGCGCTCGCTGGGAGGAGGTTCGACCGCCAAGGGGATCCGGGTGTTTCGCTTCACGGTGTCGAGGACCATCATGGTCTTCACGTGGGATACCCCCAGGTTCCGGTCGAGCAGGTTGAGCAAGAACTCGCGGTACCCGGTGATGTCCGGCACCAGGATTTTGAGCAGGAAGTCGTCCTCGCCGGTGACGTGGTAGCACTCGAGGACGTCCTCGTGCTGATCGAGGGCCTCCACGAAGGTCTGGACCGACTGCTGCTTGTGGAAGCTCAGGCTCACCAGGGCCCAGGCCATGGTCCCCCGCCCCACCTTCTCCTGATTGACCAAGGCGACGTACCCTTCGATGTAGCCCCGCTCCTCCAGCTTGCGCACCCGCTCGAGCGCGCTCGCTTGGGAGAGCCCCACCGCCTTGGCCAACCGCACATTGGTGATCCGGCCCTCTTTCTGGAGGAGATCCAGAATCGTCCGGTCGATTTTGTCGATTCCGTTTTTTCGATCCATGGCCGAATTATGTATGGCAATCGGGGCTCATCGTCAAACGATCTTTATTGAAACCAGGAGATTACCGGGGGCGTTCCAGGAAAAGTCGGCGAGAGCCGGGTAATCTTCGAGGCTTTCTACTTGTGGGTGTTGGTGAACGTTGGTGGGCGTTGGTGGGCGTTGGTGGGCGCCTGTATGCGCATGTATGGGAACGTAGGTATTCGTGGGCGCTCGTGAGGGAAAGTATGAAATCGTGGTAGTGAGAGGGAGGAGAGGTGACCTTTTCGGCCAGGACGTTGCAGGGAGCGCTGGTAGACGGTCGCGCCTCACCGCGGTCGGGGACGCGCTTTTCGCGGTCGTGCGGTTTTCAGCTTTGAGATTCGTTCGGACTCGCATCGGAAGTAGGCCTCGCAACCCGTGGCGGTCACACCGCAACGGGCGAACGTTCGGAAACGGGGTTTCTTGGCGACGCAGGATTCGTAGCAGAAGTCCACGAAGCGCTGATGGCTCTTTTTTTGCTGGCGGCGCAGGTGCGCGCGGTTGGCCGCGGTGACGGCTTTTTTCAGGGCCATCTCCTCAATGCACTGCACGCGGTACTCGCAGCCCTGGCGACACTCCTGCTTCGGTGTGAGCTTCGTTTTCGACTGCTCCGGCTTGCAACCGGGGTTTCCCAGCGCCGTGAGGGCACAGAGCATCGACAAAACGCCGAGCCCAGCGGTGCGGATGGCGCGCCGCCAGGTGCGGGGGCGTCGCCGACGCGCGTCGGGGGGGCGGGCAGCCGGCCCCCCGACAAAGCCGGGCGGTGGGCGCAGGGCTCGCGGGGGCATGGAACGCATGGCTTCGTGACTACTCCGCTGCGGTCGCAGGGTCAACAGGTGCCGCGCTGACCGCCGATCGATGTGTGGCTTCGCACCTGTGCTATAAAAAGGATCATGATCATCCCGGGCTGGCATGGGCGCATCCTCTGGACCCTGTTCCTGGTGGGGGGCGCGAGCGTTCCCCTCGCCGCGACCCCGGCCCGCCCCAGCAGGGCGGGGCCGGCAGGGAAACATCAGGCCCGCCCCAGCAGGGCGGGGCCGGCAGGGAAACATCAGGCCCGCCCCAGCAGG
>CAYFWA010000476.1:0-986 GCA_964346625.1 uncultured Myxococcales bacterium | reverse complement strand
GCGAGGCCGGTGGCCAAGCGTCCGGCGCCGCGGCGGGCGGCGGGCACGGCGCTGGGGACCCGGGCGCCCGTGGCCTCGGCGCCCCGGGGCATGGGCATATCGCTCGACCCCGACGGGCGGCTGCGGATCTGGCCCCGCGGGGTGCGGCGCCCGGTGACCGTGGATCTGGGCATCAAGCCGCCGCCCAAGGCGACCCTCACGAGCCGATTGGTGAAGGTCGAGCAGGCGGGCAAGACCCACCGGGTCCTGCACGTGGTGCTGCGCGAGGGCAAGCAGCGGATGGAGGCGGCGGTGTGGCTGCGACGGCGCCGCCGCCGACGCCGCCCCCTGCTCATCTGGGCCGGCAACACCGGCCCGCGGGGCACCTTCGGCGCCTGGTCCGAGCACCTGGAGGTGCGCTCGCGCGGGGTGATGGTCTACCAGCGCACCCGGGCCCTGCGGCGCTGCGACGGCTCCAAGGCGCGCATGCTGCCGCGCGGGTACCACTTCGCCAAACGCCGCTTCTGGCCAGTGCTTCTGCGGCCGCCCGCCGAGGGTGCGACGCCGCTCACCGCCACGCGTCGGGCGCCTGCCGGCGTCCGGTCGCGTCCGCTGTCGCCCTTCCGGTTCTCGAGCGCCTCCAGCGAGCTTGGGTGCGAAGGCCAGGCCCGGCGCGTCACCCCGCCCTCGGAGCTGCACGACGGCCGCGCGGGCACGGTCTGGATCGAGGGGCGCGGGGGCCAGGGCAAACACGAGTTCGTCACTGCGGAGGCCACGGATCGCGGCTACTCCGTGCGCGCCATCCGGATCCGGCCGGGACATGCCACCCGCGCCACCGCCTACAACCGGCTCAAGTCCATCTGGATCCTGCTCGGTCCCAAGGCGCGCTACAAGGTGCGGTTCCCCAAGGACCCGGCGGCGGCCGGCCCAGCGCCGGCGGCCCGGCCGGCGGCCTCCAGGCGGGCGACGAGGTCCTGGCGGCGCGCGCCCGGCAGCGCGATGACCGC
>CAYFWA010000475.1:0-5860 GCA_964346625.1 uncultured Myxococcales bacterium | reverse complement strand
AGCCGGGATGGATCGGCGTCCCGAGTGCAGAGTTTATTTTGACCCGCTCCCTAAGAGTCTGTCGACGCTGGCCGCCAGCCGGGCCGATCGGCCCCAGGCGGCCATGGGAGGTGCTGACCATGAGGAAAACAGGGCTGTACGTGCTGACAGCGGCCTTTGCGCTGACGGTGTGGGTGATGGGGAGCGACGAGGCGCAGGCCCAGTATCGAGCCTACAAGGGCCGGGTGCTCGTATCGAAGAAGAAGCCACCGGAGAAGCCGGCCAAGCTCAAGAAGTGGATGCGCAAGGACACCACCCGCCGGCTCAAGTCCAACAAGGCCGGGGACAAGTGGGAGTTCCACTACGTCGCCGTGCTGCGCAAGACCCCCAAGATCAACGTCGTCAACCTGGTGTTCTACGAATACCGCGGCGGCGGGTACAAGTACATCAACGCCCAGGACGTCAAGGTCACCGGCCAGCCGACCCTGCTCATCGGTAAGGGCAAGATGCACAAGATCCTGGGCTTCAAGAAGGGAAAGCGCTACCAGCTCCGGATCACGGTCCGGGACAACCGGGGCAACGAGATCTGGTACGCCAAGTCGCGGCTGATCCTGCTCAAGTAGCCTGCAATAGCCTGCGGGCATCTTGACGCGTCGCGGTGGGCGCGGGCGGCCCTGGAGCGGAGCGGATCGCCCCTCCGCGAGCCGGGTCCCCGACCCTACCGCGCGCTCATCCACAGGGTGGGACCGGCGGGATGGGCCTAGGGTGTCGAGCATGGCCAGTATACAGCCCGTGTCGGCGGGCTTCGTCATCATCCCGTCTCGCGAGCGCGAGCGCCGCTACCTGAAATCCTACGCGGACCGCCAGGAGCAAGCGATCCCACTGGACGGCGCCCTGTTCGAGGTGCGTCGGGCCGACGAGCAGCGCGGAGCGGTCGTGCTGGTGCCCTTCCGCAGCTACGACGCCGCCACGCGCATGCGAAAAGCCTTCGAGCGCGCGGCCCGGGATCACCACCGCGCCGAAAAGCAGCGCGGCCGGTTCTTTTCGGTGGATTGAGCCGCAGCGGCTCCGCGTCGCGTCGGGTCCTCGGCCCGGTGTGGCTCGGCGGCTCGTGGGGGCGCGGGCCGGTGTGGCTTTGAGGATTGGTGTGGCCGGGTGGTTTGTGGTTTTGGACCCCGACGGGCTCAGGGGACGCAGGTTCGATTTCTCGCTTTCGCGTGTGGTGTCTGAGGCGACCCTGGCGCCGCACTTCTGGTCTTGCAGTCGATTGGGCGTTGTGATATAGGCCCCTCTCGTCTTCCGGGCGATTAACTCAGCGGAAGAGTGCCATCCTCACACGGTGGAAGTCACTGGTTCGAATCCAGTATCGCCCATGCTTTGTAGGGGCTCGGGATTTCGTGAAATTGTCGGTATCAAGGGAGCGCGTGGGTAGGTGTGGCTTGGGCCGATTTGACCGCTGAGCTTGACAGAGACGAGGCCCTCGGATAAAAGCCCGGGGTCGAAATCGGGCGAGCGCCCGCAGTTGGACGCTCCGCGAGATGTGCGCGCTCCTGGCGCTGTGCTACACTGGTTTACCGAGAGCCCACGGTATTTTTCGACACCGTGGGACCGGCTGGAGCCGACAGGAGCACGCAGGAGCACGCAGGAGCACGCCTCGCGGGACGATCCGGAGAGGACGAAAACAGATGGCAGTCAAAGTGAGGCTGGCGCGGGTCGGCGCGAAAAAGTCCCCCTTCTACCGAATCGTGGTATCGGATGTACGGAGCCCCCGCGATGGGCGTTTCATCGAGCGACTCGGGCACTACGATCCCAAGGCTGATCCGGCAGAGGTGAGGTTGGATCTGGAGCGCTACGACCACTGGGTGAAAAACGGCGCGAAGGCGACCCGGACCGTGACGACCCTCGCCAAGCGCGTCCGCGAAGCGGCGACCGAGTAAACGAGCTCGCTGAGCACCGTCCGCTTCCGCTTCCGCTTTCGCGGCGCCCCTCGCGCGCTTTCGAGCCAACCACGGCGCAGCGCAGGCTGAGGTGGACATCATGAGCGGTACCGGTGAAAACACATCCCTTAAAGACCTGATTCTCCTGATTGCCCAGATGCTCGTGGATCATCCCGAGCAGGTCAGCGTTCACGAAATCAAGGGGGACCAGACCTCCGTCATCGAGCTCAAGGTCGCCAAGGAGGACCTCGGCAAGGTCATCGGCAAGGATGGCCGCACCGCGCGCGCCATGCGGACCATCCTCACGGCGGCCTCCACCAAGCTCCGCAAGCGCGCGTTGCTCGAGATTCTCGAGTAACGCGCGCCACGCACGAGACGGCGGGGAGCGGCCCTCGGCGAAGAGCGAAAAAGACCACGGCAGCGAGCGGCCACGGCAGCGAGCGGCCCTCGGCGAAGAGCGAAAAAGACCACGGCAGCGAGCGGCCCTCGGCGAAGAGCGAAAAAGACCACGGCAGCGAGCGACCACGGCGGGCGAGTCGTGCACCCGGAACTCGAAATCGGCGTCGTCATCGGCGCCCACGGCCTCCGCGGCTTGTTGCGGGTGAAGCTCTTCGCTAATGATTCCAGCGGGCTGAGTCAGGCGGGCCGGGTTGTGCTGCGCCACCCCGACGGGCACCGCTCCGAGCACGACATCCATCACCTCGAGACCGGTCCCCGAGGCAACCTGCGGCTGGGGATCGCGGGCTGTGGGGATCGCAGCGCCGCCGAGGCGCTGCGAGGGGCCACGCTCTGGGTCCGCCGGGAGGATCTGCCCGCCCTGCAGGACGACGAGTTCTACCTCGCCGACACCCTCGGCGCGGTGGCCCGCACGCCCGAAGGCCGCCGGCTGGGGACCGTGGTGGAGGTGGGGGACAACGGCGCCCAGGCCTTGCTCCATCTGCGCGAGGGAGACCGGATCTACAACGTCCCCGCGGTGGAGGCGTTCATCCGGGTCTTCGACGAGGAGACCCGGACCTTGGTGCTCAGCCTGCCCGAAGGCCTGCTCGAAGCCGTGGTCGAGGAGGTCCCCCCGGACGACCCTGGCGCCACCGGCGCCACTGGCGCCACTGGCGCCACTGCCGTCTCCGAGGCGCCGGCCCATCGCCGGCGCAAGCGGCGGCGCAAGCGGCGTGGCGACCCGGCGGGCCGTGGCGAGCCAGCGGGCCGTGGCGAGCCAGCGGGCCGTGGCGACCCGGCGGGCCGTGGCGACCCGGCGGGCCGTGGCGACCCGGCGGGCCGTGGCGAGCCAGCGGGCCGGGGCGACCCGGTAGCCCCCGACCCTGCACCCCGCGGCCCCCGAAGCGAGACCGAGACATGACGACTCCAGGCGCGCCGAGCATCGGCGCATCGAC
Organism: uncultured Myxococcales bacterium; assembly: GCA_964346625.1. Lineage (GTDB taxonomy): Bacteria > Myxococcota_A > Polyangia > HGW-17 > JAJRWW01 > CAYFWA01. The sequence goes on along the minus strand of CAYFWA010000475.1, from coordinate 2,553 downwards.
GTCCAGCGAGCCCGCGCCCCCGTGGCACCTGGCGCTGGTGACCATCTTCCCCGAGCTGTTCGACTCCTTTTTCGCGAGCAGCCTCGTGGGCAAGGCGGTGACGGCGGGCCGCATTCGCGAGCGCCGGGTCACGCCCCGTCGCTACACCCACGACGTCCACCGCACGGTGGACGACGCCCCCTACGGCGGCGGCGCCGGGATGATCATGAAGCCCGAGCCGCTGGGGGCGGCCATCCGCGAGGCCCACGAAGCCCTGCCCGCCGGCTCGCCCCGGGTGCTGCTCACGCCCCAGGGGAAGCCCCTGACCCAGCGGATCGTGGCCGAGCTCGCCCACACCCCGGGGCTGGTGCTCATCTGCGGACGCTACGAGGGGATCGACGATCGGGTGCGGCAGACCCTGGTGGACGACGAGCTCTCGCTGGGCGACTACGTGCTGTCGGGCGGTGAGGTGGCCGCCATGGTGGTGATCGAGGCCGTGTCCCGGCTGCTGCCCGGGGTGCTGGGCAACGCCGACTCGTCGGTGGTGGAGTCGTTTTCCCAGGGCGTGCTCGAGTATCCCCAGTTCACCCGCCCGGCGCGCTGGGAGGGCCGAGACGTGCCCGAGATCCTGCTGTCCGGGGACCACGCGCGCATCCGGGACTGGCGGCGGGCCCAGGCGCTGTGGCGGACCCGGGAGGCCCGCCCGGATCTGTGGGCGACCCTCACGCTGCGGGAGGGCGACGCCGCGCTCATGGCCCGCTATCCGCCAGGAGCCGGGGAAAGGGCGGGCCAATCCGCTGCCGCGGCAGCGGCCGACCCCGATTCCCAGGTTCTGGATTCGCCGGCCCCCACCGAGAAAGACGACATCTGATGGCCGACGATGCCGACGATCACGCGTCCGATGATCACGTGCCCGCGCTCGGGCAAGAGGCGCGCCGCAGCCTGGCGGCGCGTACCTGGGTGGCGTTGGTGCACCACCCCGTCCGCAACCGCGAGGGCCGGGTCGTCACCACCGCCGTGACCAACCTGGACCTGCACGACATCGCCCGCGCGAGCCGCACCTACGGCCTGGCCGGCTACCTCGTGGTCACGCCCGTGGAGCGCCAGCGGCATCTGGTGGAGCGCATCACCGCGCACTGGCGGGGAGACCACGGGCAGGGGCCCCACCGCCATCGCGCCGAGGCCATCTCCCTGATCCACGTGGTGTCGGATCTGGAGGCGGCGGCCGCGCACGTGCGGCAGCGCCACGGCCAGCCCCCGCGGCAGGTCGCCACCGCGGCGGCCGCCAGCGACGACGGGGTGACCGTGGACCGCTTCGTCACCGGGCAAGCCCCCGATCCCCGGCCCGTCCTGCTGCTGTTCGGTACGGGCTGGGGGTTGGCCCCCGCCGTGCTGTCGGCCGCCGAGATCCGGCTCCGCCCCCTCCAGGGACCCACCGCCTACAACCACCTGTCGGTCCGGTCCGCCGTGTCCATCTACCTGGATCGCTGTTTCGGTACGTAAAAACGTAATGATAGCTGGTGCTTGGGGTGATTGGCCGCCCTGTTGGCCGAGCCCGCTCCGTCCGCGGGAGCCAATGGAAAATTTCGCTTTACATCAGCGGGCTTTGCCTCTAAAACGGAGTACCTTTTCGCGGGCCGGTCGCCCCTCGGGACCCGAGGGCGAGGCGACCACGGCCCCCCGCACGGACCGAGGAGCCGAGTCATGAGCAGCGCCAATCCGATCCTCCAGAAGATCGACCAAGAGCAGGCGGGAGCCGACCTGCCCGACTTCCGGGTGGGCGACACGGTGCGCGTGCACGTCCGCATCAAGGAAGGGGACAAGGAGCGCGTCCAGGTGTTCGAGGGCGCCGTGATCGGCAAGCACCACGGCGGGGGGGGCAGCTCCTTCACCGTGCGCAAGGTCTCCTACGGGGTGGGCGTGGAGCGGATCTTCCCCTACAACGCCCCGCGCGTGGAGAAGGTGGAGATTAAATCCCGCGGCGTGGTGCGGCGCTCCAAGCTGTACTACCTGCGCCAGCGGACCGGTCGCTCTGCCCGCATCAAGGCCCGCCTGCACCAGCGCTGATCTCACGCAGGTCTTCACGCAGGTCTTCACGCAGGTTTTCACGCAGGTCTTCACGCAGGTTTTCACGCAGGTTTTCACGTCGGCCGCCCTGCCCACCGCCCCCATGTCCCCAGACTCCGAGCGCGAGCCCGAGCACCTGGCCACCGGCCGGGAGGCCGAGGAGCGCGCCGTGGCGCTTTTGCGCGAGCGCGGGTGCGTCGTGGTGGACCGCAACTACCGCACCCCCCGCGGCGAGCTGGACATCGTGGCGCGTGACGGCGAGTACGTGGTCTTCGTCGAGGTCCGTGCCCGCCGCTCCGAGGCCTTCGGCGAGCCGGTGCTGAGCGTGGGGCCGGCCAAGCGCGCCGCGGTGGCCCGCGCGGCCCGGGCGTGGCTCTCCGCCCACGGTCTGGACGACGTTCCCATCCGCTTCGACATCGTGACGTTTTCGGGGGAGCGCTTCGAGAACGTGCAGATCTATCCCGACGCCTTCGGCGTGGACGACCCCTGGGCCTGACAGCTCACCGC
>CAYFWA010000474.1:0-5875 GCA_964346625.1 uncultured Myxococcales bacterium | reverse complement strand
TGGTGTGGTGTGGTATGGTATGCGCTCAGCCCTCGAGGCGCTCGAGCAGCAGGGCCGCGCCCAGGCCGCCGGCGGCGCAGAGGCCGAGCACGGCGCGGGAGGCGCGCTGCAGGTGCAGCTCGTTGTGCACGGTGGTGGCCATGCGCGCGCCGGTGGCGCCGAAGGGGTGGCCGATGGACACGGAGCCGCCGTGGACGTTGAGCCGCGCCGGGTCCACCTCCCCCAGGGAGGCGTCGTGGCCGAGGCGCTCCCGGGCGAAGGCCTCGGAGTCCAGGGCCTGCAGCACGCAGAGCACCTGGGCGGCGAAGGCCTCGTGCAGATCCACGTAGGCGAGGTCGTCGAGCCCGAGCGCGTGGCGCGCCAGCAGCTCCGGGATGGCGACGGCCGGCCCGATGAGGAGCTGGTCGCCGGGATCCACCCCCACGTAGCGCCAGTCCCGCACCCAGGTGAGGCGGGGCAGGCCCAGCTCGCGGGCCCGCTGCTCGGACATCACCACGGTGGCCGCGGCGCCGTCGGTGAGGGGGCTGGAGTTGCCGGCGGTCAACGTGCCCCCGCGGGCGAACACCGGCCGGAGCCGGGCGAGCTTGTCCACGCTGGTGTCGGCGCGGACCAGGGTGTCACGGGCGATGGGGCGCTTGGCGCCGGGCGGGGTGATGGGCTCGATCTCGGATGCGAACCGTCCCGACTCGAGCGCCGCGGCCGCGCGGTGGTGCGAGCGCGCCGCGAATTCGTCCTGGGCCTCCCGGGTGATTCCGTTGCGGCGCGCCATCTGCTCGGCGGACTCACCCATGAGCAGGCCGGTGGTGCGCTCGGCGATCTGCGGCCGCTGGGGCAGCAGATCGTAAAACGGCCACAGATCGGCGAGCACCCGGAGGATCTGCTGCGGATCCGGCTTGCCGAAGGCGAGGGGGGCCAGGGCGTGCACGGCCTTTTGCGGGAGCTTCACCTCGGCGTTGCTGGTGGACTCGGAGCCCCCGGCGATGACCACGTCGGCGTCGCCGCGCTCCACCATGGCGGCGGCGGTGGTGATGGACTGGATGCTCGAGATGCAGGCCTGAGACACCGTGTGGGCGTACACCGTCGGGGGCAGCCGCAGGTCCAGCGCGATCTCGCGGGCGACGTTGGGCGCCGCCGAGGGCAGGATCACGCCGCCCCAGACGATGGCGTCCACCTCGTCGCGCTTGAGCTCCAGCGACCGCAGCAGGCCGCGGGTCGCGGCGACACCCAGGGCGATGGTGTCGAGCTTGGTGAAGTGGGTGAAGGCCTTCACGAAGGGGGTGCGCCGCCCGCCGACGATCACGGCCCTTTGCGGAGTGTACGATTGATCGGTTCCGTTCATGGCTCACGCTCCCAGCAGGGCGCCGCCACAGATGCGCAGCACCTGTCCCGTGACGCCCGCCGCGCCGGGGGAGGCGAGCCAGGTGATCACCTCGGCCACGTCCTGGGGGAGGCCGCCCTGACCCAGGGCCGACAGGCGCCGGCCGGCCTCCCGGATCGTCAGCGGCACCGCCGCCGTCATGCGCGTCTCGATGAAGCCCGGGGCCACCGCGTTCACCGTGATCCCCCGGGGCTCCAGGTCCGCGGACAAACCGCGCACCCAGCCGATGAGCCCCGCCTTGGAGGCGGCGTAGTTGGTCTGCCCCGTGTTGCCGGCGATGCCGGCGATGGACGAGAGGCAGATCACGCGGCCGCCGTCGTACAGCACGTCGTCCAGCAGCCGATCGGTGATGCGCACCGTGGCGGCGAGGTTCACCGCCAGGGTGGTGTCCCACTGCGCCGGGCTCATGCGGCCCAGGGTGCGATCCCGGGTGACGCCCGCGTTGTGCACCACCACGTCCACGCCGCCACGCTGATCGTTCAGGGCCTCGGCGATGGCGTCCGGGGCGCCCGGATCCGTCACGTCCACCGCCAGGGGGGTGCCGCCGAGGCGCTCGGCCGCGCGGGTGAGGGCGGCCTGCTCCTGCGGCCGGTCCAGACAGACCACGTGGGCGCCCTCGGCCGCCAGCCGGGAGGCGATGGCGGCGCCGATTCCCTGGGCGGCGCCGGTGACCAGCGCGGTCTGCCCCTCCAGCGGTTGGACCCACAGGGGCTCACGGCCCTCCTCCGGCAGCGCCCGGGCGCTGATCTGCACCGTCTGCGCCGTCACGAAGGCCGCGCGGTCCGACAGGAGGAACCGCAGGGCGGGCTCGAGAAGCTCCTCGGCGCCCTCGTCCACCAGGACGCGGTTGGCGGTGGCGCCCCGCCGACCGATCTCCTTGGCCACCGAGCGCACGAACCCGTCGAGGGCCTGGCGCACCGCGGCCTGCTGGGCGTCTTCGGCGTCCTCGGGGGGGCGTCCCAGCACCACCACCCGGCCGCTCTTGTCGAGCCGGCGCACCAGGGGATGGAAAAAATCGTACAGATGACGCAGGTCCGACACGGCGGAGACCCCGCTGGCGTCGAAGACCAGGCCGGCGGGTCGCAGCCCCTCGTCCGGGGCGGCCAGATCCAGGGTCACCGCCCGTCGACCGTAGGCTTCCCCGGGCTCGGCGAAGGCCGCGGTGAGATCCTCGCGGTTTGCGAGCTCACCCGTCGGCTCCGCGTCGTCCGGGCCGGCATCCCCCGCGCCGGCGCCGGCCGGCTCCGCGTAAGGCGCCAGGTGGGGCTCGGCGCCCGCGCGCACCAACGTATATGCCGTCGCCTCGGCCAGCGCACCGCCGGGCGCCGCGCCCACCACCACGGGGCGATCCCGCAGCGGCTGCTCCTCCCAGGGTCCGCGCGCGCGTCGCAGCGGCTGCGGCAGGGGGATCCCGAGCTGCTTGATCCACCGGCGCGCCCCGGGGCGCGCGCTCAGCTCGAGCAGGTAGTCGGTCATCAGTGGCCCTCCTTGATTCCTTATCCGACATCCGACGTTGCACAGCGGCCCATGAAAGCACGGCGCGACGCGCCGCGTCAACCAAGCTGGCGTGGCGGGACGATGCGGGGTAGGGTGACGGCCGTCGATGCGAAACCGAAACGACATGGCGCCGCGCACGGCGCAGCGTATGGCGCTGGCCGTGGCGGTTCTCAGCTCCTTCATCAACCCGTTCATGGGGGCGTCCATCAACGTGGCCCTCAAGGCCCTGGCGAGCGACCTGGCGCTGGACGCGGTGATGCTGGGGTGGGTGCAGACGGCGTTTCTCGTGGCGTCGGCGGCGGTGTTGGTGCCCGCGGGCCGCTTCTCGGACATCTACGGCCGCAGGCGGGTTTTCCTGGTGGGGACCGGGCTGTTCACCGCTGCCTCCCTGGTCGCGGGCGTAGCCCAGGGGCCGATGTCGTTTCTCGCGGCCCGGGGCCTGCAGGGGGTGGGCAGCGCCATGATGGTGGCCAACGCGGTGTCCATCCTCGTGTCCATCTTCCCGCCAAAAAAGCGCGGACGGGTGATCGGGCTCGCCGTGGCCTCGGTCTACGCCGGGCTGGCCCTCGGTCCCGCGCTGGGAGGGCTGCTCACCAGCCACGTGTCCTGGCGGGTCATCTTCCTGGCGGCCGTGCCCCTGGGGCTCGCCGTGCTCTGGCTCACCGGCAAGCACCTGCGGGGCGAGTGGGCGGACGCGGCGGGCGAGCGGTTCGATTGGCGGGGGGCTGCGATCTACGCCCTGTCCGTGCCCGCGGTGATGGCCGGCGCCTCCTTTCTGCCCAGCCCCCTCGGGGTCGCCTTGTTGCTGGGGGGCGCGGCGGGCATCGGGCTGTTCGTCGTGCTCGCCCTGCGCTCGCCATCGCCGCTTTATCCCGTGCGGGAGCTGGGCCGCAACCGCATGTTCGGCCTGTCGAACCTGGTGTCGTTGCTCGGATATGGGTCGAGCTACGCGGTCCCCTTCCTGATCAGCCTCTACCTGCAGCACCTCCACGGGCTCTCGGCGAGCGCGGCGGGGCTGGTGATGATCGCCCAGCCCGCGTGCATGGCCCTGGTCACGCCCCTGGCGGGGCGGTTCGCGGATCGCTGGGAGCCGCGTGTCCTCGTGAGCGTCGGGCTGCTGCTCCACGCCGGGGGTGTGCTCTCCTTGTCGCGGCTCGGCCCGAGCTCTTCCCTGTGGCAAGTTGGTGCGCTGTTGGCCCTGGTGGGCGTGGGACTGGCTTTGTTCACCTCGCCGAACATGAGCGCCATCGTGGGATCGGTGCAGCGGCGCTCCTACGGGGTGGCCACCGCCTCGGCGGGCACCATGCGGCTACTCGGACAGAGCCTCGGCATGGCCACCACCACGCTGCTCGCGGCGCTGCTCATCGGCCGGGTCCAGCTCGGCCCGGCTCAGCACGAGGCGCTGCTGCACACCCTGCGCGTGGGCTTCACGGTGTTCGGCGGGGTGGCCCTGCTCGACGTGGGGCTGTCGCTTTCGCGCGGCCGCCTGCACGACGGTTGAGCGTCAGGCCGTGGCGAGGCGGTCCACGAACCGAGCGGTTTCGGCGAGCACGAACCGCTCGGTCACCTTGAAGGTCTCTTCGCTGGCGGGCAGGGTCAGGCGGGCCTCGAAGTAGGCGGGGCTGTCGTCGCCCGCCGGCTCGATGTTGAGCGCGCCCCGCTCCCCGGTGCGCAGCACGTGCAGGGCCGTGAGCCACAACCGCGTGGGGCCGGCGATGAAGCCGAACTCCAACCGGTTCTCCGGGACCCGGCGCACGAGCAGGGCGTTCTCGCGGCTGCCCACGTGGAAGGTGAGGCCGGCCGAGGGGCCCCGCAGCCGGGGCAGGTAGCTCGGCAGCAGGTCGGGCCGCAGCCCTTCGGCGCTGCTCGCGAGCTGCACCACGGGCAAGGCCTCCGGCGTCTCGCTGATCTCCACCTCGGACACGTGAAAAAGCAGACGGTCACCCTGGGACAGCTCACCGGCGGACTCGAGCCGTTGCAACGCTCGCTCGCTCAGGCCCTTGAGCAGGCGCTGGAGGTCGCGCAGCAAGGGCGCGGAAAACAGCGACGCGTCATCGGCCGCGTACTGCTGGTCGAGGTACCGGAAGCGCCGTCCGAGGGTTTGCTCGTCCGCGCTGAGGGCGCCGCTCAGGATGGCCAGCACCTGCTCCAGGGCGGCGTCTTCCTCGGGCCCCAGCACCTCCCGGTCGAGGCGCTTGACGTAGGTCCGCAGCAGCGCCACGCGCGGATCGGTGGCCGCGGGCCGCAGGGGGCCCTTGCCCGAGCTCCGGCGGCTCGGGCGCGGGCCGGAGCCCTTGCCCGAGCCCGAGCCCGGTGCGGCGGGCTCGGGCGATTCGTCGGGTGGAGCGGGGGTGGGGGTGGGGTGTGCGTTCTGATCGGCCCCCGCAGCTCCGGCGTCCCCCGTGGGGGGCGGCGTGCGAGGTGACGCCGCCGGCCCGGCCGCCGCGCCGGCGGGTGCGATTGGCCCCGGCTTGTCTTTGGGCGCGGAGTCGCCCTTGCGCTGCGTGAGCGGGATCACGGGGTCCTCGGTGGTGGTGCTGGGCTTCCAGCGCAGCGCCGCCCCTTCCTCGCCACTGCGGGCGGCTGCGTCGGGGGTTGGGGGGGGCGCGCTGGGGCGCGGCGTCCCTTCCCTCTGTTCCTTTCGTTCCTTTCGTTCCTTTCGTGGACCCGATTTTCGAGGCGGGGGACCGGCCGCGGGCCGGGCCCCGGAGCGTGGTCCGCCAGCAGCGCTGCTCTGCAGGTGGGGCGGGGGGCGCTCCGGCGGGGTGATCTGTTCCTCCGCTTCCGGCGCGACGGGCGGCCTCGAGCTCGATCCGGCGCGCTCGCGGGCGCGGGAGCCGGAGCCGGAGCCGGCGCGCTCGCGGGCGCGGGAGCCGGAGCCGGATCCGGCGCGCTCGCGGGCGCGGGAGCCGGAGCGCTCGCGGGCGCGGGAGCCGGAGCCGGAGCGGGAGCCGGAGCGCTCGCGGGCGCGGGAGCCGGAGCCGGAGCGGGAGCCGGAGC
>CAYFWA010000473.1:0-5879 GCA_964346625.1 uncultured Myxococcales bacterium | reverse complement strand
CGTAGATCACCGTGCCCACGAGAAGTGCAAGGGAGGCATAGTTGATGGCCATCAAGGCCTTGGCCAGCGGGCGGTGATCCTGCACCACGTTTCCCTGGGCGTCCCTTTCCACGTAGGTGCGATCCGGCTGGCGCAGGCTTTTGTCCCGCAGGGCGTAGTAGGTGCCGATGTTGGCGGCCAGAAACGCCACCTCCAGGCTCAGCACCACCACCGCCTTGCGCCAGTGGCCGTTTTGAAACTGCCCCACGGGCGGCAGCAGGTTCAAAAAGCCGTAACGCTTGCGGAGCTTGCGCCGCACCGCCTTGCGATCTGCGCGCGCCCTGCGCAGCCGGATGCGCTCGAAGGCCGCCACCACCTCCGGCTGCACCAGGCGCGGATCCAGCCGCGTCTCCGGGGCCAGCTCCACCAGGTCCTTGAAGATCCGCAGGGCCGCGGCCTTCCGATCCGTGAGATAGAGGCAGATCCCGTAGAGCCGCAGCGCCTCCACGCGATCCTCCAGGCTGCGCAGGGCGTCGCGCTCCACCACCGGCCGCAGCAGCTCCACCACCCGGGCGTAGCGCCCGTAGGAGAACTGGTTGCTGGCCTCGTTGAGGGCGGCGCCCGGGCGCAGGCGCGGCGGCCGCGGCCGGGACGCTGTGGGTCGCGCGCGGGGCTTTCGCGTCGGGCGGGCCGGCTTGGTGCGCGGCGCGGCAGGTCTCGTGCGGGCCTTTTGCGCCGGGCGGGCCACCGGGGGCCGCGCCGCGGGCCGCGCCGGTGACCGGGCGCGGGAGGGGGCCGCGCGGGCCCTCTCCCCCAGGGGGGCCGCCCGCAGCGCGGGCGCCGCCGCGAGCAGCACGGCCATGCAGGCGGCGAGCTTGGTCGCGAGGGTTTGGGCAAGCACGGCGGTCACTCCGTTCGCAGCCCGGGATCGGGGATGATCAGCTCGAACTCACCGGTGAGCCCGCTGACCGCCTCGGCCAGCACCGGGTCCCCGGCCGTGTCCTGCGGGATGGCCTGGACGAGCACGCCGTCCACGCCGTTGCCGTCCAGCAGCACGTGTCCGGCGATGCGCAGCCCGGGAGCCAGCAGCAGCTCCCCGGCAGGCCCGCTGCCCGCGACGGTGGTCACGGCGTCGTGGATCCAGACCGACTCCAGCAACCGCCGGGCGTGATCGGGATCCGCGGGCACCAACAGCAGGCGATAGGAGACCCCGCGGATTACGTCCAGGCTGAAGTCGCCCTGGGCGTTGGTGAAGGTCTCCACGGCGCTGCCCACCCCGAAGCGGGTGATGGCCACCACCTCCACGTCGGCCGCCGGGTCGCCTAGGGAATCCAGCACCCGCCCCTCCAGCAGCGCCGGCGGCTGCAGGGGCAGCTCCCGGCTCACCGGCGCGAGGCCGGTGATGTCCACCGTCTCGATCACGGTGCTGGCGTAGCCCGCCGGCGCCGTCGGAGCCTCGATGGCCACGTGGTAGGTGCCCGCGGGGAGCGTCAACGCCGGCAGCGCGCCCTGGGCATCGGTCTGGGCGGTCACCGTGAAGCCGCCCGGCACCGCCAGGGGCTCGAGCACCGTCCCGTCGGCGGTGACCGTGAGGGTGCCCACGTCCCCGAGGTCGGTGGCCTCCAGGGTCACCCGGGCGCCGGCCACGGGGCTGCGTTGCCCGGGCGGGCCGGCCACCACCGTGAGCTGCGTCTGGATCCGCGGCACCGCGTGGTAACGAAGTCGCAAGGAAAGATCGCCGCCGGCGGTGATCGGCAGCCCGGGAGCCTCCGGGAGCCAGATCCGGGGCCAGCCGGTCTGCGCCGGGGGCTGGATCTCCAAAGCGTGCTGGCCCGGTCGCGCGCGCAGGATGAACCGCCCGTCGAAGGAATCCGAGACGCCCACGCTGGAGGAAAGCCCGCCCGCGCGCAACAGGACGCGGGCCTGGCCGATGCCGTCCCCCTGGGGATCCTCCACGTAGCCCATTACCACCTCACCGGAGTCCAGGGCAAAGGCGTCGGCGGCCTGCAGCTCGCTGACGGTTCGATCCGACAAGCGCGCCGGCGCCGGCGTGTCCCCGACGGGGATCACCATGACGTCGTAGCTCGCGCCGCCGAGCATGGCCACCGCGAAGTCCCCCGAGCCCGGCACGTGTACCTCCCGCGGCAGCGAGAAGCCGGCCTGGACGAAGCGCAGGTACCCGCCGAAGGGCCCTTGCTCGTCGCAGAGCTGGTTGGTCACCTGGACGCCGGGATCCAGGCTCACCACCCGACCGCTCAGCGGGGTGCCCCCGGTGACCAGCAGGGGCTGCTGCTGGCGGGGCACCTGCGCCGCCGCGGGGGGCGTGATCCGCAACAGGAAGGTCTGCTGCCGACCTTCGCCCTGCCGGACCGTGACGTCCCGCCAGGCGACGCGCTCACCGAGCTGTAGATCCGTGATGGTCACCTCCACGGAGTAGGTCCCGGCCTGCGCCGGTGTGAGCTCCGCGATGCGGCCACCCTGGCGCAGGGCAGGGGTGACGGCGCTCTGATCGGGCGCGGTGATGGCCCAGGCGTAGCCATCCTGTGGGTTGGGGTTGCAGTCGCCCGACCAGCTCACCTCCAGGGTGACGAGCTCGTCCACCTCGGGAGACAGGGGCGTCGGGATGACGCTGTACGAGCACACCCCGGCCGCGTCGGCCATCCCGGCGTCGCCGTTGTCGTTCGAGGAGTCCGTGGCGCCCACCGAGCATCCGAACATCCACCTGCCGAGCAGGAGAAACAGGACCGGGATCCAGGCCCGGCCTCCCGGCCGGTTTCGGCGAATCACCGCACGGGTCATGGCGTCACCCCCGGATCCGGCGTCACCAGCGTGAACGCCCCGTTGAGGTCCGTCACGGTCTCGGCGAGCACGGGATCTCCGGGCAGGTCAGAGGGAATGGCCTGCACCAGCACCCCCCCGAGCCCGCCGCTCTGAAACAGCACCTGGCCCGACACCGAGAGCCCGGCGGGGAGCACCAGCTCGCCGGCAGGGCCCGATCCCTGCAGCAGGTGGCTCGGGGCCGCCGGAGTCACCGCCGGCAGCACCCGCCGCGCCAGGGCCCGGCCCCCGGCCGGTGGAGAAAGCCGCACCTCGTAGCGGGCGCCCGCCACCACCTCCAATGAGAAGTACCCCTGGGCGTCGGTGAGGGTCTCGGTGGCGCTCCCCACGCCGGCGCGGGTGATGGCCACCACGCGCACGCCTTCCACCGGGGCGTCGAGATCGTCGATCACCCAGCCCTCCAGCAACGTCGGTGGGGCCAGGGAGAGCACCTGGCTCGCCGGCGCGCCCCCCCCGATGACGAGCGCCTCGATCACGGTGGTCCCGTACCCCGGCGTGGCGCTCGCCGGCGGCTCCACCACGGCGCGGTAGCGCCCCGCCGGCAGGCTCACCGGGGGCAGCCGCCCCTGGGCGTCGGTCACCGCGGTGACCCGGTAGATGCCCGAGGCGTCCAGCGTGGCCACCGGGGAGCCGTCCCGGGTCACGGTGACGGTGCCCACCGGGCCGAGGTCGGTGGCCTCCAGGGTCACCCGGGCGTCGGCCACCGGCGCCCCCTGCCCCGCGGACCCGGCGCGCACGACGAGCTCGGGGGTTTGTGGCGCCCCGAGCGAGTACTGCATCCTCAGCCCCAGCGCCACGCCAGCCGAGAGCTCGATGCCCGCGCCCTGGGGCACGCGCACCGTGGGCAGGCCGCTTCCGGCGGCGGGGGCCACCTCAAAGGCCTGGGGACCCGGTCGCGCCCGGAGCACGAACCGGCCGTCGTAGGGGTCCGTGGTCCCCACCCCGGAGGGCACCTCTGAGGAGCGTAGCCCCACCCGGGCCCCTCCCACGCCGTCGTCCTGCGCGTCCACCACGTACCCCACCACCGCCTCACCGGCGTCGAGCTGGAAGGTCTGGCTGTCGAGCAGCGTGGGGACCCCGTGGCCCTCCAGCAAGACCGGCGCCGTCTCGGCGCCGTCGGGGATGATGACCACGTCGTAGAGCGCCCCGGTGAGCATGGCGAGCTGAAAGGCGCCGCTCGACGGCACGCGCACCTCCCGGTAGAGCTGGAAGCCCTGCTGCACGAAGCGCAGGTAGCCCCCGAAGGGCCCCCCCGGGCCCTGCAGGGTGTTGCTCACCAGCACCCCCTCGTCGAGGCTGAGCACGCGCTCGCTGAGCGGGGTCCCGCCGGTCATCACGAGGATCTGCTGCTGTCGCGGCAGATCGGTCTCCAGCGGCGGGGTGAGCCGGAGCACGAAGGTGCGCTGCATCCCGGCCGGGTCGCGCACCGAAAGGGAGCGCGACAGCAGCACCGGCTGCGATCGATAGAGATCGTTGACCTCCACCTCGATGGTGTAGGTCCCCGAGCGGGTGGGGGTGAGCTCGGCGATGCGCCCCTGCTGGCGCAAAGTGGGCGTGATGGGCGTCTGCTCCGGCCCGCGCACGGTCCAGGCATAGCCGTCCTGGGGATCGGGGGCGCAGTCGCTGCCCACCCACTCCACGCGCAGGGTCACCGTCTCGCCCACCACCGGGGCGAGGGGATCCACGGTGACGCTGTACTGACACTGTACGCCCCCGTCCGGCCAGGTCTGGTTGTTGTTCTGGTTGGCGTTGTTCTGCGAGCCCTCGTCGTCGCCCATGCCGCAGCCCGAAGCCGCGCCCGCACCCAGCACGGCCAGCGCGAGCGCCACCACCCACGCCGACCCGCGGAAAGACCGTACTCCTTGGGGAGGAAGCGCGCGCATGCCCTCGCCTTCGCTCACCGGAACTCGATGTCCCAGGTCACCCATTGGAAACACTGGGACCCGCAGGTCTGCTGGCTCTCGGGACACTGGGGCGGGTCCCGCTCCACGCGGTCCAGGGGCCGCACCCGCACCCGGACGAGCTGCCCGAGATCGTAGTCCGCCCCGTCCAGATCGAGGTACGGGAAGTGGTAGCCCGACAGCACCGTGAAGCCCTCTCCGGGCGAGCGCTCCATGGACCACGCGAAGGAGGCCTGGGCGCTGCCGGGGTAGGGATCGAGATCGTCTTGGACCTGGGTGACCTCCAGCCGCCGGATCTCCCCCCGGTCGAAGATCAGCGTGCCGGTAGCGAAATCTGGATCCGTGGCCGTGACGCAGGGCGGCTCGTCCTCGATGACGTGCAGGTCGCGGTAGGCCTCGTCGCAGCACACGAGGGGATCCTCGCTGGTGCCGTCGGACACCGTCACCTCCACCCGATAGGTCCCGCGTACGTCGGGGATCATGCGCAGAAACACCGCCCGCGTGGCGTCCGCGGTGGGTTGGCCGTTTTCGTCCAGGGTCTGGATCAGCAGGTCTCGCGAGGCTTCGGGCACCTCCACGTCCCAGGTGAACGTCAGCACGTCCCCGTCGTCGTCGTCCTCCGAGTTGCCGGCGTAGAGCCGGATCTCCCGGCCCAGGGTATACTCCCCGAACTCGTTGCCCAGGGTCACCACGTCCAGCTCGGCGCGCGGCGGCCGGTTGTTCACGGTCACCTCCACCGGCTGATCCACGGGCGTGGAGCGCGACGCCCCCCACTGATCCGTGACGGTCAGATGCACGTCGTAGACGGCCTTGGCCTGGGGCTTGAAACAATATTTGTCCTCGGGCACCTGCCGATCGCAATCCGCCGGGCTCGGGATGTCCGTGGAGCTGCCCCCGGGCAGCGGGCGCCACTCGATGCTCCAGTCGAAGGTGAGGGAGTCGCCGTCCGGATCCCGGCTGTTCTGGGCGGAGATCACCACCTCGTCGCCGATGTAGACCGTCTGGGTCTCCTTGACCACGTCGATCTCGGGCGCCTGGTTGATGCCGTCGGTGTAGATGCACCCGGCCGCCGACACCACAGCCACCACAACGAGCGCGAGCGCCATCGACCCAGCGATCAACCCGGCGCGCGACCCAGCGATCAACCCGGCGCGCGACCCA
>CAYFWA010000472.1:1750-5906 GCA_964346625.1 uncultured Myxococcales bacterium | reverse complement strand
GCGAGCTGGGAGAAGGGCGAGAAGGGCGCGAGCGGGGAGAAGGGCGCGAGCGGGGAGAAGGGCGCGAGCGGGGCGAAGGGCGCGAGCGGGGCGAAGGGCGCCAGCGGGGAGAAGGGCGCCAGCGGGGAGAAGGGCGCCAGCGGGGAGAAGGGCGCCAGCGGGGAGAAGGGCGGGAAGGCGGCTGAGCTCGCCTCGTCCACTCGCTTGCCCTCCCGTTTCTGGGTAGAGGCGGGGACGCTGGCGGCGCTGTGCCTGGCGCTCACCGGGGCGGCCTGGTGGGTGCTGGCCAGTCAGGGCGCCCCCGCATACAGCGCCTTGCTCGGGGAGACCCCGCTGGTCACCACCCGGGTGCTCAACTTTCACGGCATGGCCAAGTCGAACCCGCAGGCCCTGGCCGTCTTCGACGTGATGATCAAGCAGGTGGGCTACGCCGCCTTCCCCTGGATCGTCTTTTTGCCGCTGGGCATCGCCCTGCTGGTGCGTCGCAGCGGCGGTGGCTCCGGCTCGGCGTCCGGTGCCGTCGACGGATCCCACTCCGAGGGGGCTCGGACGCGCACAGCCGGCGAGCAGCCTGCTGGGGCTGCTGGGGCTGCTGGGGCTGCTGGGGCTGCTGGGGCTGCTGGGGCTGCTGGGGCTGCTGGGGCCGCCAGCGCCATCGCGCCCTTCGGCCGGCTCCTCGTGCTGTCCTGGGCCGGGGTGGCCCTGGTGCTGGGGACCTACTGGATCCTGCGTTTCGGCGATCTGTCCTATCCGGCCCTGCCGGCCCTGGCGGCGGCGCTGGCCGTGATGCTGCGGGATCTGTTGCGCGAGGCGGTGCCGCCGCTGCGCGTGGCCGCGGCCGCCGTGACCGTGGCGGCCATCGCCATCTTGATGAGAGATTTCGGTGCTTTTCCTGAGGCCCTGGTGTCCACCCACATCCACTATCAGCTCCAGTACCCCGCCGAGCTCGGGCTCAAGGGGGTGGTGCGGTGGGTGGGGATCCCCTTCGCGGCGGCGCTGGTGGCGCTGCTGGTGGGACGAGCCGCGCGGCCGCCCCTGGGGACGACGCCTTCACCGCAGCGCTTCGGCGCGGGCTCCGGGTTGGGGCTCGCGCGGATGCTGGGCTTGCCCGCGACCCCCGCGGCGTCGCCTCGACCCGAGCCGGTGCGGGCCGTGGTGATCCTGCTGCTGCTGGGGGCGTCCGGCGCCGGGTTGGGTTGGATCACCCAGCGCCGGCCCCACGCCGGGCCGGTGGTGGCGGCTGCGGCCCTGTTCTTGCTCGTGTTGCCGTTGGTGCCGCACCTGCTGCTGAGCGTGGTGGAGCCCATCCTCCACGTGCTGCAGCTCCTGTGGCGCGTGGTGCAGGGCCGGCTGGAGGCCGACCTGGAGCTCCTGTTGCCCGACGGCGAGCTGGAGATCCTGCGTTCCCAGTGGCAACGCTACCGTGCGGCGCCCACGGCCACGCAGGTGCTGTTGGCGCCGGCGGTGGCTGGCGTGGCGCTGGGGTTCGCCATGCGCCTCGCGCTCCGGGTGCTGCTGGGCCTGGCCCTGCTGGCGGGGGCCCTGCTACCGGTGACCGCCTACGCCGCCGTCCGGCGGTGGCGTGGGGGCGCACGCTGGCCCGGGGTGGATTTCGCGGTGCTCGCGATGACGCTGGTCATTCCCCTGGGCTTGAGCCTTTACCTGGCCCACGGCTTGACGCCCGAGATTTCCCAGCACTTCTCCTACAAGGCCATCATCGACACCTACAACGAATCCCGGAGCAGGGCGCACCCCGAGCCGCTGGCCCTGTGGCGGGTCAAGACCCGCAGCCCGGTGTTTTACACCGATGGGCCGCTGCTGCGCACCGCTCGGATCCGGCGCCGCTACCGGTCCCGCCGGGGGGGCACCCCGCTTTTGCAGTATCTGTCGCAAGGGTGGACCGGCCGGCAGGGGCGCCACCACGAGCGGGTCTACGCCATCGTGCCGGTGGACGAGCTCGGCAAGCTCGACCGCGACGCCCACGCCCACCGCCCACCGGTTCCCTACTACGTCCTGGACAACCGCAACAGCTTCTATCTGCTCATCACCAATCGGCTCGGCAAGGGGGAGCGGGATCGCAACCCCTTGCGGCGGATGGTGCGGGACAGCCCGCCGCGGATCGCCTGCCCCAAAAAGCGCAACACCCACTGCCGGCGGATGAACGTGGAGCTGGCGGAGCGCAAGGGCGACAAGGTCCCCGATCTGGTGCTGGTGGGCGCGCACTATCCGGCCGTGATCACCCCGGGGCGCAGCTTCGAGGTGGTGCTGTTTTTCCGCGTGGAGCGCAAGCTCCAGGGCAAGTACAAGGTCTTCATCCACATCGACGGCCGGGGCAACCGCATCCTCGGCGATCACGAGCCGCTGGGGGGGCGCTACGGCACGCCGCTGTGGCTCCCCGGTCGCTGGGTGGTGGACCGGTACACCGTGCCCTCCACGGCCTCCAGCGCGGTGAGCACCCCCCGCGGCTACTACACCATCTACGCCGGGCTGTTTCAGGGCAGCCGGCGCATGCAGGTGCTCAGCGGACCGCAGGACAAGTCCAACCGGATCATCCTCGGCCGCGTGCGGGTGGGCTCCAAGGGCGCGGGCTGCGGCCGCTGACCGCAAAAGTCGAGCGAAGGCGTTGAGATGACCAGCGCGGCCTCCCTGGACGCGCCCACAACCTGACCGGAGGATCCCGAGGGCCCATGATCGAGCGCTACAGCAACGAGGAGATGGCGCGGATCTGGTCTGACCAGAGCCGCTACGAAACCTGGCTCGCGGTGGAGCTGGCCGCCTGTGAGGCCATGGAGGAGGAGGGGCGGGTGCCCAGCGGCACCGCCGCCTCGGTTCGCCAGCAGGCGAAGGTGGACGCCCGCCGCATCGAGGAGATCGAGCGGGAGACCCGGCACGACGTCATCGCCTTTCTCACGGCGGTGGAGGAGAGCGCCGGCCCCCCGGCCCGCTGGCTGCACTACGGGATGACCTCCTCTGACGTGCTGGACACGGCCTTCGCCCTGCAGCTACAGCGCGCCATGGAGCGGGTCCTGGTCGACCTGGACGGCCTCGTCGATGCCCTCGCGGAGCGAGCTCGGGAGCACCGGGACACGCCCGTCATCGGCCGGTCCCACGGGATCCACGCGGAGCCCACGAGCCTGGGCCTCGTGTTCGCCTCCTTTTACGCGGAGATGGCCCGCAATCGCCGACGCCTCGAGACCGCCCGCCAGGGCGTGGCCTTCGGTAAGATCGCGGGGGCGGTGGGCAACTACGCCAAGCTGCCGCCGGCGGTGGAGGCCCAGGCGCTGGCGGCGTTGGGGCTGCAGCCCGAGACCGTGGCCACCCAGGTGGTGCCCCGGGACCGCCACGCCGAGCTGTTCAACGCCCTGGCCCTGCTGGGCGCCGGCATGGAGCGCATCGCCATCACCGTGCGGCACTGGCAGCGTACCGAGGTGGGGGAGGCCCAGGAGGCCTTCGGGGGCGGGCAGAAGGGCTCCTCTGCCATGCCGCACAAGCGCAACCCCATCCTGTCCGAGAACCTCACGGGGTTGGCGCGGCTGCTGCGAAGCTACGCGAGCACCGCCCTGGAGAACGTCGCCCTGTGGCACGAGCGCGACATCAGCCACTCCTCTGCGGAGCGGGTCATCGCGCCCGACGCCACCATCGTCGCCGACTTCGCCCTGCGGCGGCTCACCAAGCTGATCCGGGGCCTCGTGGTGCGGCCCGAGGTCATGCGCGCCAACATCGAGAGGACCGGGGGGCTGGTTTACTCCGAGGCGGTGATGCTGGCCCTGGTGGAGTCGGGGCTGCCCCGCCAGGACGCCTACCGGCTGGTGCAGCGCAGCGCTCTGAAGGCCCTGGACGGCGAGGGGGGGTTCCAGGAGCTGCTGCGAGACGACGCCGAGGTGCTCGAGCGCCTTGGCGAGGCCGGGCTGGAGGATGCCTTCGATCTGGAGCACCACCTGCGCCACACCGGGCACATCCTGCGTCGCGCGGGGCTTTTGTAACGCGGTTTTTCCAACATGAGGCCTTGACCCCGGGCTAGACCCGACCAAACTTCGAGCGATGTTGCCGACAACATTCCCGACAACATTCCCGACAGCATTCCCGACAGCATTCCCGACAGCATTCCCGACACGCATTCCCGACACGCATTCCCGACACGCATTCCCGACACGCA
>CAYFWA010000472.1:0-1650 GCA_964346625.1 uncultured Myxococcales bacterium | reverse complement strand
GCATTCCCGACACGCATTCCCGACACGCATTCCCGACACGCATTCCCGACACGCAAGGAGAGCGATGCTGAGTAAAGACGTGATTCGCGCGGCGCTGCCGCACACCCTGGAACGAATCGATCTGCCGGAGCTGGGGGCGCCCCAGCGTGGAAAGGTTCGCGACAGCTTCGTCAAGGGCGACAAGCGCGTCATCGTGGTCTCCGACCGCATCAGCGCTTTCGACGTGGTGCTGGGGACCATCCCCTTCAAGGGGCAGGTGCTCAACCAGATCGCCGCGCACTGGTTCAAAGAGACCGCGTCGGTAGCGCCCAACCACCTGCTGGAGGTGCCCGACCCCTGCGTCAGCGTGGTGGCGGAGTGTGAGCCGCTGCCCGTGGAGATGGTGGTGCGCGCCTACCTCACGGGCTCCACGAGCACCTCCATCTGGAAGGCCTACGAGCGCGGCGAGCGCACCTTTTGCGGCCACGCCCTGCCCGATGGCATGCGCAAGCACCAGCGGCTCGATCACGCCATCATTACCCCGTCCACCAAGGCGCTGCACGGGGACCACGACGAGTCGGTGTCCCGCGAGGAGCTCCTCGCCCGCACCGACCTGACCCCGGAGCGGTTCGACGAGATGGCGGGCTACGCCATGGCCCTGTTCGAGCTCGGTGCCGCGCAGGCCGCCGAGCGGGGGCTCATCCTGGTGGACACCAAGTACGAGTTCGGCCTGGACGCCCAGGGACAGGTGCGGCTCATCGACGAGGTGCACACCCCCGACTCCTCGCGCTACTGGTACGCCGACGACTATCAGGAGCGCTTCGAGGCCGGTGAGGACCCGCGCTCGCTGGACAAGGAGCTCGTCCGCCGGAGCCTCATCGCGCGGGGCTACGCGGGCGAGGGGGAGCCCCCCCCGCTCGACGACGAGCTGCGCGTGGAGGCGGCGCAACGCTACATGGAGATCTTCGAGCAGGTCACCGGCACGACCTTCGAGGGGGACGCCGATGAGCCCGTGTCTCGGATTCGCCGCGCGCTGGAGATGTGAGGTCTCGCGAAAGGGCCGCGTCCCTTTTTTTCGTGTCAATCCCACGAAAAAACGATATCTTTGGCTTCCCAGGGAGATCTCCAATCCAGGAGTAGAAGGTGAATCGGGACGGTTTCATTCGCTGCGAGTTCGAGGCTTCGCTTCCGCCACAGATCCTGCCGAACCAAGGGGCCCAGGTCTGGGGCCGCGCCACGGGCACCGTGACGGGACGCGCGGATCCGGAGCAGGCCATCGCGGCCTTCGACGCCACGCGTCAGCAGCCCTTCGAGCAGACCTCTCGCGCCGTCGTCGACAACGTCGCCGGGTGGGTCAACTGGGCCCTGGGGGAGATCTTTCACCGCGTCGTCAACGAGCGGGACCTGTTCGCCTGGCTGTCGGAGCCCTCCCAGACCGACGGGGAGCTCCGGGAGCTCCTCGTGCCGCAGTTCAGCGCCTGGACCTTCACCGTAGAGCACATCGATTATCAGGTGGCGCTGGATCCGCAGGCCGTGGCGTCCCTGCCTCCTGAGCTGCAGGCGCGCATCAGCGCGGGCGCGGGCGCGGGCGCGAACGCGAACGTAAACGCGAACGCGAACGCGAACGCGAACGTAAACGCGAACGCGACCCCCGCGACCCCCGCGACCCCC
>CAYFWA010000471.1:2832-5920 GCA_964346625.1 uncultured Myxococcales bacterium | reverse complement strand
TGGACGTCATCGAGATTGACCAGACGCGCGGGCAGGGCACCGTCATCACGGCGGGGAAGTTCGTCACCCCGCGCGTCTTTTTGGCCGGCACCCAACCCCCCGGCCCGGGCGGCCCCCCCACCACCACCCGGGTCTCCTTGCGGCCGTTCACCGTGGCCCGGGCGTAGATCACGATCCCGGCCCGGCGGGCAAACTCCACCGCCTGGGCGTTGAGCACCTTCGCCCCGGCCAGCGACAGCTCCTGCATCTCCTCGTAGGAGATCTCCGGCAGCGCGTGGGCCTCCGGCACCACCCGCGGATCCGCCGTGTACACCCCGTCCACGTCCGAGTAGATCTCGCAGCGCTCCGCCGAAAGCGCCGCGGCCAACGCCACCGCCGTGGTGTCCGAGCCGCCCCGCCCCAGCGTCGTGATCTCCCGCCGGTAGCTCACCCCCTGGAACCCCGCCACGATCACCACGCGGCCGCGCTCCAGCTCGTCCTGCACCCGGTAGGGACGCACCTCGATGATCCGCGCGTTGCTGTGGCGGTCGTTGGTGAGGATGCCGCACTGCGATCCGGTAAACGAGATGGCCTGCAGGCCGAGCTCCTGGATCGCCATGCTCAAAAGCGCCATGGAGATCCGCTCTCCCACGCTCACCAGCATGTCCAGCTCGCGCCGCGGCGGGCTCGCCGAGATCTGCCGGGCCAGCCCCAGCAGCTCGTCGGTGGAGTCCCCCATCGCCGAGATCACGGCCACCACCGAGTGCCCCTCCCGGGCCGTGGCCACCACCCGCGCCGCCACCGCCTTGAGACGCTCCACGTCCGCCACCGAGCTGCCGCCGTATTTCTGGACGATGATGCTCAAGATTCCAATGCTTTCAGTGCCACCGAAGCTTCCGAGCGCCCATGATAGTGGACCCCGGCGCAGGCGTAAACCACCGAGCATCCCGGCGCCAAAAGCCCTTGAACCGCCCATGCGGCGACGGTATGATGAAAAGGTGCTGTTTCCTTCGCGGCACATCCCTACGGTCCCTTCCCATCCCTCCTTCCCCCAAGAGGTGCGATGAAGAGCATCAAGGTCGATGATCTGAAGAGCAATCCCAACCTGTACCGGGAAATCGCCGGGGTCCTCGCCGAGGACGGGCTGGTCATCTTCCCGGGCCTCACCAGCTACCGCCTCGGCGTGTGCGCCCTGTCCAGCGCGGCCATCGCCAAGCTCCAGCAGGCCAAACGCCGAGCCCAGAACAAGCCGTCTCTGGTTTTCATCAATGATCCCAAGCAGCTGGATGGGTTCGTGGCACAGGTGCCAGACGTGGCCCGGCAGCTCATGGCGAGCTTCTGGCCCGGCCCCCTCACCCTGCGCTTCGCCCCCTCGGCGGACCTGCCCTCCAAGGTGCGCAAGGCGCTGAGCAAGGCCACCGGCAAGATCGGGATCCGGATCCCCATCGCCGAGGTCTGCAAGGGGGTGATCGACGCCTTCGGCGAGCCCCTCTTGGTCTCCAGCGCCAACCGCTCCAAGAAAGGCGGCGCCCAGTCCCTGGCTCAGGTCCGCAAGAACTTCGGCAACCTCGCCGACGTGTTCATCGACGCAGACGATCTGCCGCCGGGCAAGCCCTCCACGGTGGTGGACATCGACGGGGATCACTGGAAGCTGATCCGGGAGGGCGCCATCAGCGCAGCCGAGATCGGGGAGAAGGTTCACACCTGACGGCCCGCCCCGGGAGCACGCCCTGGCGGGGGTGCTCCCCTTGGCGGACCCGGCGGCGACTCGGGCGGGCGACACGCCACAGCCGCCTGCCGAATCCAGCGACGGCGCGCTACATCACCGGGATCCGCGGGATGTGATCCGGTAGGCGGGTGAGCAGCTCGTAGTTCAGGGCGTTGTTCATGTCCGCGAAGGAGCTCACCGTGATGAGGGCGTCACCCTGGGTGCCGATGAGCACCACCTCATCGCCCACCGCTACCCCCGGCACATCGGTGACGTCGATCACCGCCATGTTCATGTTCACCGTGCCCACCACGGGCACGCGCTTGCCCCGCACCAGCAGGTGGCCGTTGTTGCTCAGGGTGCGGCTGTAGCCGTAGCCGTAGCCCACGGGCACCGTGGCGATGAGGCTGGGCCGGTTCGTCTTGTAGGCGTTGCCGTAGCTCACGTACCGGCCCTCGGGCACGCGGTTCACGCTCATGATGGTGCTCTTCCAGCTCAGCACGCGGTGCAGGGGGTCCTCGGCCAGCTCGCCGTTTTCCCCCAGCGACAGCAGATGGCGCACCCGGGACTCGTCGTTGGGCCAGAAGCCGTAGGCGGCGATGCCCACGCGCACCAGGTCGTAGATGCTTTCCGGGTAGTTGAACACCCCCGCCGAGCAGGCCACGTGCCGGAAACGCGGCACCAGGCCCTGGTCCCGCAGCGCCCGGCACAGCCGCTCGTACTCCCGGATCTGAGCGAGCACCCGCTCGTGGTTGGCCAGGCTCTCGGCCCCCGCCAGGTGGGTGCACAGCCCCTCGAGCCGCAGCCGGTCCCCAGCGCCGTCGAGGGAACGGACCACCTCCCCGAGCTGATCCTCGCAAAACCCTGTCCGGTGCATCCCGGTCTCGAGCTCCACGTGGATCCGCGCCGGCTTGCCCACGCGCTGCGCGGCGACGCGGGCGGCCGCGAGCCGCTCGGTCGTGAACACGAAGAAGGAGACGTCGTTGTCGATGGCCCACTCGAGCTGGTCGTCGTCCACGAAGCCCATGATCATAAGCGAGCACCGCGCCCGCTTGATCCGCTGGACCCGCTGCGCCTCGGCCACGCTGAACACGGAGAAGTGCTCCCCCCCCGCCGCCTCGATGAGGGGCAGCAGCTCCTCGATGCCGTGGCCGTAGGCGTTGGCTTTCACCACCATGGAGAAGGTCGCCTCCGGACCCACCCGCTGCTTGAGGTAGTGCAGGTTGTTGTTCAGGGCGCGCTTGCTGAGCTCGATCCAGGACGTGTGAAACATGGGGCACTCTCCCAGACACTCTCCCAGGCACTCTCCCAGGCACTCTCCCAACGCCGACAGAGCCGGGCCATCAGGCCATCAGGCCATCAGGCCATCAGGCCATCAGGCCATCAGGCCATCAGGCCATC
>CAYFWA010000471.1:0-2732 GCA_964346625.1 uncultured Myxococcales bacterium | reverse complement strand
AGGTCTCGCGGCCGGGGCGCCACAGGAACACCGGAACCAATGCCACGAAATAGCACGCCGCGCCAATGGCGATGACGTGGGAGAAGCCGAACATCACCGCGATCACCATGGCCGCGTTGGATCCCACCACGGACATGACGCCGTTGACGCCCCACATCACCGCCACGCTCCCCTGGCTGCGGTGCACCTGACGCAGCCCCAGGGGAAAGGGCAGCCCCATGAGGAAGGCGACGGGCAAGAGCAGCGCGGCGGAGACCGCCACCCGGGCCGCCACGCCGAGGTGCAGGGCCGACTCGATGGCCCAGGGCACCGCGAGCAGGGCGAGCCCCAGCACCACGCCGATGCCAGGCAGCACCAGCAGCAGCGTCCGGCGGATCATCTCGTCCCGGATCCAGCGGCCGGACAGGCTGCCGAGGCTGGACCACAGCAGCGTGAAGAACAGCAGCACGCACAGGGCGAAGATCGGGTGACCAAGCAGCAGGATGAGCTTGTGGATCAGAGCCACCTCCACCATGATGAAGCCCGCCCCGAGCAACGCGAAGTAGGGCAAGCCTGCCGCCAGGGCGCGCTTGTTCTCGTGGGTCCGGAAGGCCTGAATCACCACGAACACCAGCACCAGCAGCACCGCGATGAGGGGGCCACGCAGCAGCCGGATCATGAAGTCCGGGATGCCGTGAGGCTCCACGGTGGCGAAGTAGAAGGGCCGGTCGTCGGTGACCGGGTCGGCCTTGGTGGGGATGGCGTCGTCGTAGGCTTGCAGCGAGATCTCGCCGGCGAGCAGCTCCCCGTAGGGGCTCGCCGAGCGCACCCCCGGGGCGTGGAAGGCGTAGCTGCGGGGGAACTCCCCCAGGATCCGCTGCACCTGATCCGGCGGGAAGGGGCTCTTGCGCAGCAGAAACAGCGTGGGCACCGGCTCCTTGCCCTCGGGCTTGCGCTTGGACACGGCCAGGATCCGGCGCCCCGCCTCCTTTTTGGACAGCCCCCGCTTTCCCAGCATGTGCACCGCGTTGGCCACGCAGCGCGGGATGTCGGTGGGCCAGCGCATGATCACCAGGGTGCCGGTGTCGGTGAGGCGGTCGTAGTACTCGCGGAAGGCGTCGGCGGTGTACAGGTAGTTCTCGGTGAGCGAGAGCCCCCCCGAGCTCACGGCGGCCCAGGAGTCCACGAAGCCCAGCAGGATGACGTCGTAGCGCCGGTTGGTGCGGCGCACGAAGTTGCGCCCCTCGGTCATGACCAGCTTCACGTCGGGTCGATCGTAGACGTTGCCCGCCTCCGCGCCCACCTGCTTGACGTAGTCCACGATGAGGGGGTTCATCTCCACCGCGGTGACCTGCGGGCTCCCCGAGAGCAGGGCCAGCCGGATCTCGGCCCCACCGCCGGGGCCGATGATCATGACCCGGGGCTTGTCGTGGAACCGGAAGGGGATGAAGCGGAAGGCCTTGCGGCGGTGGCGCAGGCTCTCCACCTTCCCGTCCCAGCGCACCACGTTGGTCCAGGCGTCCGAGTCGATGAAGATGCGGGAGTGGATGGACTGCCGGAAGCCGCTCACCGCGGTGATGCGGGAGTAGGCGTTCCACTGATCGTAGACGATCTTGCGCTCCGGCTTCTCGGCCAGCACCTTGTAAAGCGCCTTGGTGGGCGCCCGGTCGATGCGGATGAACCCGCCCACGCGGTTGGCCACCGCCAGGGCGGCCACCGCCACGAGCAGGGCCACGCACACGACCCTGGTCACGCGCCCCACGCGATCCCCCAGCGCTCGCAGCAGCAGCAGCCCCGCCGCCAGGGGCAGCACGCCGATGGTGAGCACCGTGGTCTCCGCGCCCAGCGCCCCCAGCAGCAAAGGCACCAGCAGGGTCCCCACCGAGGCCCCCAGCAGGTCGGCGAAGTAGAGCCGGTTGGTGTCGTGGCCAAAAAGCTGAAAGGCCAGCGCCAGCGCCATCCCGCCGAACAGAAACGGGATCAGCGCCCCCACGAAGTACAGCTCCAGGTTGTCCGGCGACGCGGGCCGCGATAGGAACAGCACCAGGAACAGCGGCACCGACACGCCGAACAGCGCCGCGAACCACAGCAGGGCCCGGGCCGCCCGGTCCGGTTGGGCGCGCAGCCCGGAAAGCTCCAGGGCGAAGCCGCCGATGCCCCAGCCGAACAGCGCCACGGACATGGCCACGAAGGTGAAGTGGTACCAGATCGTGGCGGAAAAGAGCCGGGTCAGGACAATCTCGAAGATCAGCCCGGCGCAAGACAGCAGGAAGATGGCGGCGAGCACCGGGAAGCGCAAGCGCCTCCCGGGCTCGATCCGCGGCTTCACGTCGACATCGGCGTCAGACAATCGCTCACCTCGTGCAGCAGCTCGCTTGCAGCAGCTCGACCAGCAACCGGCCAGCGGGCGGCCGGCCAGATCGAACAGCAACCGGCCAGCGCCACCGGTCATCATAGCCGGTCATCACGGCCGGGCGGTGCAGCTACCCCCGGCGGCCGCCGACCGTTCATCAGATCCACAAAAAACCGCTGCCACTATACTCAAGCGAGCCACAATTGATAGGTCGGATCCCAAGCCGGCAGAGGCCGGTGTCCGGCCCCGGCCCCCGGAGCCGGACACCGGCCCCCGGAGCCGGACACCGGACGCCGGAGCCGGCCCCCGGAGCCGGACGCCGGAGCCGGCCCCCGGAGCCGGCCCCCGGAGCCGGACGCCGGAGCCGGACGCCGGAGCCGGACACCGGAGCCGGACACCG
>CAYFWA010000470.1:1350-5923 GCA_964346625.1 uncultured Myxococcales bacterium | reverse complement strand
CGCGTGGTCCCGCGTGGTCCCGCGTGGTCCCGCATGGATTCGGCTCCCATGCTGCTCCCATGCTGCTCCCATCCCGCTCCCATCCCGCATACCGGGGCAGCGCGATCCGGAGCCGAAAACCGGATTGTATCGCGTACGGGGGGCGGCCTGGCAAGCGCGGCCAGGCACCGCGACCGATTGCCCATGGCCAGGTGTCTCGTTGCGCGGCGGCGCGCGATCCACTATGATCCCGGCGTTCCGCCGAGAGGGCCCTCTCGGCATCGGTACGAAAAGGAATGTGAGGCCCGTCACGGGGGCGCCTGCCTCCGGGGCAGCGCTCGCGCAGGAGGAAACGAATCCATGGAGAAGAAACGCGTCGCGATCCTGTCTGTCGTCCGCACCGCCGTAGGCACCTTCGGCGGAATGTTTGCCAAGGTGCCCGCCCATGAGCTGGGGGTGGTGGCCGCCAGGGAGGCCATGAGCCGGGCCCACGTGGAGCCGGGGCAGGTTGGGGACGTGATCGTGGGGCACTGCATGATGCGCTCGGACGAGATCAACATCGCGCGGGTGATCTCGCTCAAGGCCGACGTCCCCGCGAGCGTCCCGGCTTTCACCGTGCAGCGCCAGTGCGCCTCGGGCATGCAGGCGGTGGTGTCGGGCTGCCAGCAGATCTGGATGGGCGAAAACGAGCTGGTGCTCGCCGGGGGCGTGGAGAACATGAGCCGGGTGCCCTACGTGCTCAAGGACTACCGCTTCGGCGGGCGGATGTGGAACGGCGAAATCACCGACGCGCTCACCGAGGGGCTCACCGATCCCATCGGGCACTTCCACATGGGGATCACCGCCGAGAACCTCGCGGCGGAATTCGACCTCTCCCGCGAGGAGCAGGACGAGCTGGCCCTCACCTCCCAGACCCGCGCCGTGGAGGCCATCGACGCCGGGCGGTTCGCCGACGAGATCGTGCCGGTGGAGGTCCCCACCAAGCGGGGCAAGCCCCCCACGGTGTGCGATACCGACGAGCACCCGCGCCGCGGGGCCAGCCTCGAGTCGCTGGCCAAGCTCAAGCCCGCGTTCAAAAAGGACGGCACGGTCACCGCGGGCAACGCCTCGGGCATCAACGACGGCGCCGCTTTCATGGTGATCGCCTCGGAGTCCTTCGTGGAGCGCACCGGGGCCAAGCCTCTGGCCTGGATCGTCGACCACCAGGTGGCCGCGGTGGAGCCGGAGCGCATGGGCTTCGGGCCGGTGCCCGCGGTGCGCGCCCTGCTCGAGCGTCGAGGTCTCGGCGTTGGTGACATCGGGTTGGTGGAGCTCAACGAGGCCTTCGCGGCCCAGTACCTGGCCTGCGAGAAGAACCTCGAGCTCGACCGGTCCATCACCAACGTCAACGGCAGCGGCATCGCCCTGGGCCACCCCGTGGGCGCTACCGGCTGCCGGATCATGGTGACCCTGCTTCACGAGATGCAGCGACGTGACGTGCAGCGCGGCCTCGCCACCCTGTGCGTGGGGGGCGGGATGGGCAAGGCCGTGCTGATCGAGCGAGCTTGACCCGCGGTCCCGCTGGGGGCCACCCACTCGCGCTCGTCGGGGCGCCCTGCGGGCCCGGCGGCGCCCCGGCTCCCAGCCGTGGAGCCTGCGAGAGAAAAGAGAGCGTCTCATGATCGTGGTCAGCACCGAAACCGTCCCCGGGCACAACATCACCCAGGTCATCGGCCTCGTGCGCGGCAACACCATCCGCGCGCGCCACGTCGGGAGGGACATCATGGCCGGCTTCAAGTCCATGGTGGGCGGTGAGATCAAGAGCTACACCGACCTGCTCACCAGGGCCCGCGAGGAGGCGCTGCAGCGCATGGTGGAGGACGCCCAGAAGCTGGGCGCCAACGCGGTGGTGAACCTGCGCTTTACCACCTCGTCGGTCATGCAGGGGGCGGCCGAGCTGTTCGCCTACGGCACGGCCGTGGTGGTGCAACCCCAGACCCCGGCGCAGCCCTGATGAGCGCGGCGCTCGTCGTCGTGGTGGTCACGGTCGCCCTCATGGCGGCCCTGCCGGTGCTGGTGGGATTGCAGGGTTGGCTGCGGGATCGGGCGCGTCGGGCCACCCTGGAGGCCTTTCGGGCTCGCAATGAGGGGATCCTGCTGGTCAGCACGCGCCGTTGGCCGGTGGCGGACCCGGGGTTGGCCCCGAGGGTGCTGCGGGCCAACACCGTCCGCTGCCTCGATCCCACGCGGCTGTCGCTCAGCTCCTTGCGACAGCTCGTGGGCGGCGAGATGAAGATGTTCACGCGCAACTTCAACCTGGCCCGCGACGAGGCCACCGAGCGGCTGCGCGAGGAGGCCCGCACGCGCGGCTACGACTGCGTGCTCAACGTCCGCTACGAGACCAGTCAGGTGTCCATGTCCGCCTACGAGGTCGTCGCCTACGGCACCGCCATCCGCCGCGCGCCCCCGCCCAAGGGGCCCTGATCGCGCCATTTTCGGCGGATTGGCGGACGCGCACCGGTTCTTCCTTGCTCCGGTCGCCATCCGGCGCCATACTGCAAGGGAGCGCACCTCTCGTGCTCTGAATCGCTTCCCCTCTGGTACAGGCATCGGACCATTTTCTGCAACTGGGAACCGAGGCGCGAGGGGAAAGGCGTTGTTGCCCTTCGGGCAACGCGATAGAATTTTCAGAAATCCCAAGGTTCCAGTCGATCATTTCCAAAAAAAGGGGCGAGCCGAGACGCCCGTACTGTAGAGAACCGTGAACCTCCAAGACTACATCGAACGAAGCAAGATCCTGGACATCGTCATCATCCCGGAGAAGTTCCGGGAAGAGCTGCTCTCGCAGCTCGAAGACGGTGTGCAGCTTCCCGACCTGGTGGCCGACAGCCCCTTCCTGGTGGATGGCTTGCCTCGGCCCCAGCTCAAGCGCCTGTTCGAGGCCCGCGCCGAGTGGCGGGCCCGGCGTCGGGCCGTGGAGCGGCTCGAGGCCAGCCTCGAGCGCGCCGGGCTTCCCATCCCTCCGCTGGCCGCGCGGGAGCGCGCGCTGGTCCCCCACAAGGTGGACGCGCTGGAGCGAGCCGTGCGCATCTGCCCCCAGGAGGGCTTCGAGGACGAGGAGGCCTGGGCCGACGCCTTGTCAGGGTTGCTCGACGTCTGGAGTGGCGCCGTGGTGCAGACCTTGCGCCGCGGGAGCCTCAAGGTCCGCCTCAACGACCACCCCGACGCCAGCCAGTTCGAGCAGTACGCTCGGCGCAAAGAGGTCCTGTCGGATCTACCGGCGCACCGCTGGCAGGCCATCCGGCGCGGGGAGCGGGCGGGCATCCTCTCGGTGGAGTTCGATCCGCCGCTCTCGAGCGTGAAGGGCCACCTCGAGGGCATCAAGCCTCGCCTCGGTCCCACCGCCGGGGGGCGGGAGACCGATGACCTCGTGGACGAGCTGGTGCTCTCGGTGCTCTCCGGCTACCTGCGCAACATCCTGGACCAGCGGGCCGAGACCGAGGCGGTGCGCAGCGCGGTCACCCTCTACCAGAAGCTGCTGGCCTCCGCGCCCCTGGCCGAGGGCCGGGTGGGCGCCGTGGCGGTGCGCGGGGACGGCTCCCGGGTGGGCGCCGTGGTGGTCAGCGATGGGGATCTGCCCGAGCTCCAGGAGGAGATGGATACCAGTACCGACGGCTGGGAAAACGAGGTCACCGGGCTGTTCTCGGTGGCCGGCGTGGAGCAGGTGGTGGTGCCCATGTCCAGCCCGGCCGAGGACGTCCTTCGCCGGCTCAACGAGGCATTGAGCGAGGACTACGAGCTGGCCAAGGTGCGGGTGGCGGCGCTGTCCGAGGCGCGCAAGCTGCTCACCGAGCCGCCGCTTTCCCTGCCGCCGGTGGTGGCCGCTGCCGTGGTCCTGGCCCGCCGCGCGCTGCAGCCCGTCGCCGAGTGGGAGCGGGTGGATCCCGTGGCCATCGGCCTGGCGGACTACCAACAGGATCTGTCCGAGGAGCGGCTACGCGAGGCCTTGCTGGAGGCCCTGGGCCTGTTCCAGCTCGACCGGCAGAGCGGTGCCTTCGTGCCCCCTGCCGCCCGCTCGTCGGCGCGCAAGCAGGCCGCCGCCAAGCAGCGGCTCAATCCCTTGGTGAAGACGCTGTCCGATCTGCGGCCGGGGATGACCCTCGACGGCATCATTACGAACATCACCCGCTTTGGCGCCTTCGTGAACGTCGGCCTGTCGGACGAGGGTATGATCCACATCTCGGAGCTATCCACCGAGTACGTGCAGTCCCCCTCGGACGTGGTGAGCATCGGTGATCGCGTCCAGGCCCGGGTGCTGGACGTGGAGCCCCACAAAAAACGCATCGCGCTGTCGCTCAAGCCAGGCCCCCCCGGCGCCGACGACCGGCCCTCCGAGCAGCGCGGCCGGGGTGGAGGCGATCGTCGCGACGGTCGAGACAGCCGCGACGCCGGTGGCAAGAAGGTCCCCCTGGATACCCGGCTGCGCCCGTCTCGCGGGAAATACGGTGGTCGGCCCCGCGGGGGCGGTCAGTCGTCGAACGTCAATCGCTCCTCCGCCCTGCAGCAGCTCGAGAACCTGTTCAAGAAGTAGGTCCCCTTTCCCAGTTTTCTTCCC
>CAYFWA010000470.1:0-1250 GCA_964346625.1 uncultured Myxococcales bacterium | reverse complement strand
GCAGCAGCTCGAGAACCTGTTCAAGAAGTAGGTCCCCTTTCCCAGTTTTCTTCCCGCAGAGAGTCCGCCGCGTGGTTGACTTCGCCGCCCGCGCGGCCTTTAATGCGAAAAGCGAACCCGGGTAATGCGAAAGGCAACCCCAGGTCACGATTTCCCTTTTTCGAGGAGGCGGTAGGCCATGTCCAGGATCCTCGCAGTGATTCCCGCGCTCTTTTTCCTCATCGCGTCCGCGGCGGGCTGCAGCGACGACGACGGGGGGACGAACGAAAACCAGAATCAAAACGAAAACGAAAACCAGGGGCTGCAGTGCCTCAACAACTTCGAGACGTCCACCACGGGCAACACCTGCGTCTACTCCACGCTTTTGGAGACCACGCGCACGGCCTGCGGCGACGTGTGGGAGGACTGCGACGCGTCGGCCATGGCCGCCCCGCCGAACCTCGCGTGCCTCGGTGAGCAGGACGATCCGCCGGCCGATCCGCCGACGGTCATCCTGCAGGGCTACCTCGACGTGTTCTCGTCCGGACCCGAGCCCATCGGGGTGCGGGTGCGGGTCTACGACCTCGCCGACCTCGAGGGCGTGACCCGCATCGACGAGTCCCTCACCCCCCTGGGGGAGGTGACCATCACCGAGTCCGAGCTGTCCGACGACGTGAGCGCCGGGGTGGCTCGGGCGTGCTTTTCGGACAAAAACGACGTGGGCCTGTACCAGGTGGAGTGCCCCATCCCCACCGGGGACTGCGGCGGCACCTGCCAGGACAGCTTGACGGGCACCGAGTTCTGCTACGAGGGCCAGTGCTTCGAGCGGCTGCGCTACGAGAGCCGCTACTCCATCCCCGGCATCCCCACCCACCGGCCGCTTTTGATCTTCAGCACGGGGGTGGACGGCTACGACGACACCACCTGGGGCATCATGGCCCAGGTCAACATCTACCTGCGCACCACCGACCCGGAATACGATGAGGGTGCGGGCACCTACGAGCTGGACACCCAGGTGCTCAGCCGCCAGGACTGGATCAAGATCCCGCAGACCATGGGCCTGTCGGGCGGTATCTCCTCGGGGTTTGGCGCCATCGCCGGCGAGGTGCACGACTGCGACGGCATCCGGCTCACCGGTGCGCAGGTGGGGCTGTACCCGCAGTCGAACTACTTCGCCTACTTCAACGGCAACCCGCTGGACTCGGTGCCCCTCACTCTGCGGCTGGCCGAGGGCACCAACCTGCTCGGGCTCTACGCCGAGTTCGAGCTGC
>CAYFWA010000469.1:0-5938 GCA_964346625.1 uncultured Myxococcales bacterium | reverse complement strand
CAAAGGCCGAAGACGAGCCAAAGGCCGAAGACGAGCCAAAGGCCGAAGACGAGCCCGAGCCACAGGCCGAGCCCGAGCCCGAGCCCGCTGCCGAGGATCGCGGCGTCCCGCAAACAGCGAGCGGCGGGGAGCGGACCCCTTCGAGTGGCCGACGGCCACGCTTCTCGAGTGGATCCATGCGCGCCGCCGCGGCCGACATCACGTGCGCCGGTTGCGAGCGGAGTCTCCCGGTGCCCCTGCCCGGACACTCCGCCTCGGTGACCTGCCCCTTCTGCATGACCCGCAACGCCTATCGTCCCTGAGGGGTCCGTTCGAAACGGCACTGGGTATGCCCACCACACGGGTGGGCGATTCGTCAGAACCCTCACCCACCGCCCGTGGAGCAGCTCGTTCCACCGGACAGGCTCCCTAGCGAGGCGCCGCTCCCGCTCCCGCTGCTGCCTCCGACGGCGAACCCGCTGAGCAGACGCCGGGCGCGTTTTCCGCACTCTGGGCACTCGGCCTCATCGCGCTCCTTGAGGGACTGGATGGATTCGAATTCTTCGTCGCAGTGGTCGCAGTGATACTCGTAAAGTGGCATGTCTCCGCCTCTTGGGGTTGTTTCCTCTCCGGGAACGCCAAAGGACGATCCCGCTGTTCGTCGGGCAGCGCGCCCACGCCTGGGCAGCGCTCCCCCCGCAGGGCAGACAGTGCCTGTCTCAATGCTCCCGGCGTCTGTCTGCCTACCAGTCGTGCCACCTCGCTGCCGTCTTTGTCCAGAAACAAAAAGGTGGGCACGCCGACCAGGCGATAGCGCTTGACTAGTGCTCGGTTCGATCCCTCGGACACGTTGACCGTCCGTAAGAGGACGTTCTTGCCGTGGCACTGCTCGACCAGGTCGTTGACGATTGGCTTCATCTGCTTGCATATCGAGCAGTTGCTCGAATAAAGCTCAACCATCGCTGGAACCCGTTGGCCCTGGGCATCGGTGGTGAGGTGATACGCATCCACCGCACGGCTCTCGTCTGCCGAGTAGCGCTGAGCCAAATCCCAGACCATGCCCAGGGCCACGATGAGCAGCAGAGCGCCGATGATTCGCTCGATGCGGGGCAGATGGGGTTTGACGCGGTCCAGCAGCCGAAGCCCTGCCTCGGCGAACACCGCCGTGATCAGCAGCGGGAGGGCGAAGCCGGCGCCGTAGACGGCCAGGTAGCCGGCGCCGGTCCAGGGATCGGAGCTGACCGAGGCCGTGTAGCTCAACACCGAGCCGAGCACGGGCCCGACGCAGGGCGTCCAGCCCGCAGCGAACACGACCCCCATCACCAAGGCGTTGAGGGCGCCGAACCGGGTCTTGTATCGGGTGTCGTCTGCCTTCACCACCCGGTCTAGCCAGGGTATCCGGATGAGACCGAGAAACTTCAGGCCGAACACCAAGATGAGCAGAGCGCCGAACCCCTGCAGCACGAACTTGTAACGGTTCAGCGCCGAGCCCAGGGAGGAAGCGCCGAGCCCGAGCAGGGTGAACACGATGATGAACCCCACCGCGAACAGCAGTGCCCGGGCCACGAGCTGCCCCCGGTTGCCTCGGTTCGCTTGCTGCAGGTCTCCTCCCACCAGGGCAGACAGGTAGATGGGGATCAGAGGCAACACACACGGCGTCACGAAGGTCGCCAGCCCTGCCCCAAAGATGCCAAGTAGTGTTAAATTCATTGGTTATCATTTCTGGCGGGGGAGCGCCGCGTCCTTTTTCTTCACGACCCCTTAGGTGAGCGGGCTTCGCCGCTGTCGAGGGCGCTGGTCCCAGTTGTATCGTTCAGTGATTCCTTGGTCATGCCCCATGCAATATACAAATGTCGTGCCATCTACGGAATCTATCTACGAATACCTGGTAATTAAACCATTTTTAGAAACATCAGCAGCTCACCTCTCGAAAAAAGACGTTGCGATTACCGCGGATATGCAATATATGCAACACAGCTTGCAACACCCCTGCCCATTGCGACCCTCGAGCGCTGCATGTCGAACATGTCGAAAGAGACTGAACCCGACGCAACCTCTATTGATCTCCCTGCTCTGCTGGCGTCGGATCGGAACCTGCTCCGTCGGTTTCTGGACACCATCGGGGATGCCCTCTTCATGGTGGACGCGGAGCACAACATCACGTACTGGAACCGCCAGGCCGAGCGGCTCACGGGGTTTACCGCCGCGGAGGTGCTCGGACGACACTGCCTCGTCGGGATCCGCTGCGAGCGCTGTCTCTACGAGTGCAAGCTGTTCGACCTCGGGACGCTCGAACAAGCGCGGATATCGCTGCGGACCAAGGACGGCCAAACGCTGCAGGTCCGCAAGACCGCGTTCCTGCTGCACAATGACGACGGACAGATCCTCGGAGGTGTGGAGCTGTTGCGCGACGAGACCGAGCTCGCGGAGCGCATCGAGAGCTGCCGCTCCCAGCGCCAGGAGATCGCGGAGCGCGAGCGGTTGCAAGCCGCGGTGCTCGGGAGCATCCGTGAGGGCGTGCTCACCATCAACCCGAACTTTCAGATCACGAGCTTTTCGCGCCGCGCCGAGGAAATCTCTGGCTACCGCGCGGAGGACGCCATCGGGCGCCACTGCCACGACGTGATCCAGTCCAGGCTGTGCGACGGGGATTGCCCGGCCCAGCACTGTGTGGACACCGGTGATCCCGAGGCGGACCGGATCACCGAGACCAAGACCGCCTCCGACTCTTCCCTGCCCATGGCCGAGGTGGCGGTTCCGCTGCGAAACGAGCAGGGCGAGACGCTGGGTACGGTGCTTCTGATCGAGGACCGCCGCGCCGAAGCATTGGAGCTGGGTCTCGGCGGCCCCGACTCCGCGAGCTCGTTTCATGGCATCATCGGTCGCTCGCCGGCCATGCGGCGGGTGTTCCAGATCATCGAGCAGGTCGCCCCCACCGACGTCACCGTGCTGCTCACCGGCGAGTCGGGGACCGGCAAGGAGCTGGCGGCGAAGGCCTTGCATCAGCGCTCCGGACGGCGCAGCGGCCCCTTCCAGGCCATCAACTGCGCCGCCTTGCCCGAGACCCTGCTGGAGAGCGAGCTTTTCGGCCACGTAAAGGGTTCGTTCACCGGGGCCGATAGGACCCGCGCCGGTCGGATCGAGGCGGCCGAGGGCGGCAGCCTGTTGCTCGACGAGATCGGCGAGATGACCCTCGCGCTGCAGGCCAAGCTCCTGCGATTCCTACAAGAACGCGAGTATCAGCGGGTGGGCGACAGCGCCACGCGCACCGCCGACGTGCGGGTGCTGGCCGCCACCAACCGGGACATCAAGCACGAAGTGAGCGCGGGGCGGTTTCGAGAGGACCTGTACTACCGGATCCGGGTCATCCCCATCGAGATCCCGCCGCTGCGCGAGCGGCGAGAGGACATCCCCCTGCTGGCCGCTCGCCTGCTGGGGGAGCTCGCGCCGACCCGGGGGCGACCCGAGCTGAGCCTCAGCCCTGCGGCAATCCAGCGACTCACCGACCACTCGTGGCCGGGTAACGTGCGGGAGCTCATCAACGCCCTCGAGTACGCCATCGCCCTTTCCCCGGGACGGCGGATTCGAGCTGCGGACCTCCCGCCGGAGCTCGCTGCCACCCGCAAGCGCTACACCACGCCCGAGGACTCATCCGAGCAGGAGGCCGACCTCATCCGCGAGGCGCTCGCCGCCAACGACGGGAACCGTTCCCGCACCGCACGTTATCTGGGCATGAACCGGGTCACGCTGTACCGGAAGATGAAGAAGTACGGAATCGAATGATTCCGGCGCGTCGGCGCGTCCCCTCCGGCGCGTCGGCGCGTCCCCTCCGGCGCGTCCCCTCCGGGGTTGATTTCCCACCGGCGGGGTTGCCGCCACCGGCGCAATTTTGGCATGCTCCATCAACCGTTATGCATCCCGCACTCGTCGCGCTTTTATCTGCCCTGTTTGCTGGTCTCGTGGCCATCGGTGTGACCGTCGCCATCGAGCGTTGGGGTGGAGTCGTGGGTGGCATACTGGGCACGCTACCAACCACCATCGTTCCGGCGGCGCTTGGTATACATGCGACCGCAACCTCTGCAGACGCCTTCGCCGACGCCATGGTGGTCACGCCAGCAGGGGTGCTGGTCAACGCGGGATTTCTTTTCCTCTGGCGAATCGTCCCGCGCCGGCTTCCCCGCTGGCGTCTTTCGGCCCGCCTCTCGGTTATGATGCTGATCGGGCTGGGCGCATGGGGCATCGCTGCGGTGGCGCTGGTGTCGCTCACCACCTGGTTCCGGTCGGCCGGAGGCGAGCTGGGATGGTTTGGCCTGGCTACGTTTGGTTTGCTCTTGATTTCAGGTCTTTTGACTTGCCTGCGACCCTTTCCCGCACCGAGGGGTCATCGTCGCGTGGGACCGGTCACGCTGGTGGCTCGTGGTCTTCTCGCGGCCTGTGCCATCGCCGCGTCCGTGGGGATCGCCTCACAGGGTAGCGAGCTCGCAGCCGGAATCGCTTCGGTTTTCCCCGCGATCTTCCTCACGACCATGGTCTCCCTCTGGATGGCTCAGGGCGAGGCCGTGCCGGTTGGCGCAGTGGGCCCCATGATGCTGGGATCCTCCAGCGTCGCTGCCTTCGCCCTGCTCGCCTCACGTACCCTACCGGCCTGGGGCCCCCTCTGGGGCGGCCTCGTGGCGTGGATGATTGCCGCGACGACGGTCACCCTACCGGCCGCGCTCTGGTTGTCCCGACGCCGTCACCGGCAAACGTCGAGCCTGGTTTCTCAAACTCCCGTCAGATCTGCGCTCACCAGGGCGGCTTCATCATCCCCCGGTAGCCCCAGACGGCTCTGAATAAGGCCGGCGTCGCCGCCGCCAACAAGTGGCGCCGCATCGAGGCCCTGCAGCGCCTCGGGACCTTCATCCGCGACTACCGCGAAGCCTGGACCCGCTGGAAGGCCGGACTGCGCGACACCCCGTTCCCCCCGGGCACCTACGCTCTGGTCCGCCACGCCGGAGCCGGCCCCCGGAACCGGCCTACGGAGCTACCAAAAAGTTGGGGGCCCGGCTCGGTGAGCGATCCTGGGTGGGCCCCCGGGGGGGGCGGCGGCCCCGCGGGACGCCCGGCGGCGGCACAGCGCAAATGGCTCCTCGTGGCTCCGGCTTGTGAGCTCTCGGGGCCTCTGGTAGCCTCCGGCCATGCACCCCACGCCTAGGGATGTCGGTTGGATCGAGGTCATCACGGGCTCCATGTTCTGCGGCAAGACCGAGGAGCTCATTCGCCGCCTGCGGCTGGCCCGCATCGCCCGCCAGCGGGTGTTGGTGTTCAAGCCCAAGCTCGACGACCGCTTCGCCGAAACCGAGATCGTCAGCCGGGCGGACGTGCGCCTGGAGTGCAACAGCGTGGAGTCGCCCCGGGAGATCTTCGAACGGGTGGCAGACGCCACGGTGGTGGGCATCGACGAAGCGCAGTTCTTCGACATGGAGCTGGTACGGGTCTGCGAGGCCCTGGCCACCGCGGGTCGCCGGGTGCTCGTGGCCGGGCTGGATCAGGATTTCCGCGGCGAGCCCTTCGAGACCATGGCGACCCTGCTGTGCGTGGCCGAGTTCGTGGACAAGGTGCACGCCATCTGCGTGCAGTGCGGAAACCCGGCCAACCGCAGCCAGCGCCTGGTCGAGAGCACCTCCCGCATCGTGGTGGGAGACACCGACGCCTACGAGGCCCGCTGTCGCAAGTGCTTCGTGCCCGACGCCCCCGGCCCCCTGCAGGCCGACCTCCCCTTCGTGCCGCCCATCAAGCCGAAGTAGCTTGAGCCCAAAGACAATCACCGATCATGTCTGGCACCCGGCCTCCGGCACCCGGCCTCCGGCACCCGGCCTCCGACACCCGGCCTCCGACACCCGGCCTCCGACACCCGGCCTCCGGCACCCGGCCTCCGACACCCGGCCTCCGGCACCCGGCCTCCGACACCCGGCCTCCG
>CAYFWA010000468.1:0-5938 GCA_964346625.1 uncultured Myxococcales bacterium | reverse complement strand
CGGGCGCCTCGGCGCCCTGAACTGGACACCTTATTCGTGACCGGGGCCTTAGGGTGCCGGCACGCCGAGCGCAACGCCGGGTCAGTCAGTGATCGTTACGCCGCGCCGGATGTCAAGGGCCCAAAACGCGCCGAGCGGTGGACCTGAAGCGCGAAGAAGGTGGGGCGCCCTCTGGAGCGCATCGCAGGGGCCCTGCCTCAGGTTCCTCCCCAGGTCCGCACCGGTCCCGTGTCCAGATGCAAGAACTTCGACTCCGGGTAGCGGCCGACGCCCCCCAACCGGCGTCTCACGAGGTACCGGAAGACCCGCTTCACCGCAACCCCCACCAGGCGGAAGTCCAGCGCCCGCCCCAGCCGGTGCTTGGAGCGCCGGGCCACCCCCCGTCCCTTTTTTCGAAGCATCTCGTTGAACTTCGGGTGTCGATAGCCTGAGACCACGTGCACCTCGTCCACGCCGAAATGCCGGGCGGCTTGCACGACCCAGCGCAAGGGGCGCGGATCCATCCTGCGCTGCTGGTGGGTCCAGCGACAGCGCAGAAACCGGTTGATCTCGGCACGGGTCGGGGTCCCGGTCACCGCCAGGCGCTCGCCGGTGTGGAGGTTGACGAAGTTGATCACGGAGCGCGGCCGCTGACCCGGCCGGGCCGGGCGAGACGAACCGGTCCACGCCGGGCGCTTCCGCTTGTAGGCGGCCGAGCCCTTCTTGGGCACGGCGGGGCCGGCTGCCCCGCGGGTCGCGGGAATCGCGAAGACCGTTGCGGCAAGCAGGCCCCCGACAAAGCGGAAGCGCCACCGCGCCCCCGGATTGCTGGAGGCCACCGCTCGAAAGACTGCGCACATCGCAGTCCCGGATGCTACCCTGTCTTCGGTGCGAAAAATAGGGTAGCTTTCTGCTCATGCGCTCCCCCAATCCCCGCGATCCCCTCGCCGCCCGGACGCTGGTGCTCGGCGTCAGCGGTGGCATCGCCGCCTACAAGAGCGCCGAGCTGTGCCGCCGCCTCATCGGCGCGGGGGCCGACGTACACTGCGTGCTCACCGAGGCCGCCACCCGCTTCGTGGGACCCGCCACCTTCGAGGCCCTGTCGGGCAACCCCGTGGGAGGCTCGCTGTTCGAGGCCGCGGAGCCCGGGACCATCGAGCACATTCGCCTGGCGGAGATGGCGGAGCTGATCCTGCTGGCCCCCGCCACCGCGGACCTCATCGCCCGCATGGCCTGCGGTCGCGCCGACGATCTGCTCACCACCGTGCTGCTGGCCACCCGCGCGCCGGTGCTGGTGGCCCCGGGCATGAACGTGAACATGTGGAACCACCCGGCCACCCAGGCCAACGTCTCGACCCTGCGCGCCCGGGGCGTCCAGTTCGTGGGGCCGGAGGTGGGGGATCTGGCCTGCCGGACCTATGGCGCCGGCCGCATGTCCGAGCCCGAGCAGCTCCTGGAGGCCGCCGTGGGCATGCTGACCTCCCACGATCTCGGCGGCCAGCGCGTGCTGGTGACCGCGGGCGCCACCCGGGAGTCCCTGGATCCGATCCGATACATCACTAACCACTCCTCGGGAAAGATGGGCTTCGCCCTGGCCCGGGCCGCCGCGGCCCGGGGCGCGGAGGTGACCCTGGTGAGCGGGTCTTCGCTCACCACGCCCCTGCACGTGGATCGCGTGATGGTGCAGAGCGCAGAAGAGATGGCCGCGGCGGTGCTCGAACGCTGCGAGGCGCTGGACGTGGTGATCATGGCCGCCGCCGTCTCGGACTGGCGACCCCGCGACAGCGCCCCCCAAAAGCTCAAGAAAGCCGAAGCCGGAGAGACGCAGACCCTGGCGCTGCAGCGGACCCCCGACATCCTCGCCCTACTGGGGAAGCGGCGGACAGGGGACCGCCCCGTGCTGGTGGGCTTCGCTGCCGAGACCGGGGATCCCGAAGCCGAGGCGCGCCGCAAGCTCGAGACCAAGGGCTGCGACCTCGTGGTGGCCAACGACGTGAGCCAGCCCGACGCCGGCTTCGAAGTGGACACCAACCGCGTGGTGCTGGTCCAGCGGGACCGAAACACGCTGCCGCTGCCGCTGGCCAGCAAGGACGCGGTGGCCCACCGCATCCTGGACGCGGTGGCCGAGCTGCTCTCGCACAAGACGCGCCCGTCCTGATTAAGACGATTAAGACACTGTCTTTTAGAGGCTTTTTGCCATCAACCCCTCTGCGCGCCACGCCGCAATCGCACCGGGCGAGAAAATGCGTGCATCCCCGTGGATTCCTGATATCAAAGGGACGCGGTCCACCACCCAGCGCCCCTCGGGCTTGGGTGTTAGTCGTGGACGTAACCGAAAACCCTGCTATTGACGCCGCAGGACCCCCCGGCTATGGTCCTGCTTCCGTAAAATCGGCGCGGCGGCCGCCGAGGCCCGCGCCCCATCCCGGAGGACTGGTGCCATGACTCGCATCGCCATCAATGGTTTCGGCCGCATCGGCCGCTGTGTAATCCGTCTGCTGGACCGATATCCCGACCTCGAGCTCGTCGCCATCAACGACCTGATGGATCCCAAGACCCTCGTCCATCTGCTGCGCTACGACTCGGTGCACGGTCGCTTCGAGAACGCCCGGGAAGAGGGCGGCAACCTGGTGCTCGGCGATCGAACCGTCCAGATCCTCGCGGAGCGCGAGCCCCAGAAGCTCCCCTGGAAGGACCTGAACGTGGACGTCGTGCTGGAGTGCACCGGACTGTTCCGCGAGCGGGCCAAGGCCGCCTGGCACCTGGAGGCCGGCGCCAAGAAAGTGTTGATCTCCGCCCCGGCCAAGGGCCCGGACGCCACCTTC
Source organism: uncultured Myxococcales bacterium (assembly GCA_964346625.1). Classification (GTDB taxonomy): domain Bacteria; phylum Myxococcota_A; class Polyangia; order HGW-17; family JAJRWW01; genus CAYFWA01. The sequence goes on along the minus strand of CAYFWA010000468.1, from coordinate 3,134 downwards.
GTGATGGGCGTCAACCACGAGACCTACGACCCGGCCAACCACCACGTCATCTCCAACGCCTCTTGCACCACGAACTGCCTGGCGCCGGTGGCCAAGGTGGTCCACGACAGCTACGAGATCGTGAGCGCCACCATGACCACGATCCACGCCTACACCAACGGGCAGCAGATCCTGGACTCCCCGCACAAAGACCTGCGGCGCGCGCGCGCCGCCGCCCTGTCCATGATCCCCACCACCACCGGGGCGGCCCGCGCCATCGCGCTGGTGATCCCCGACCTGGAGGGCAAGATCGACGGGATGGCCATCCGCGTGCCCACGCCGAACGTGTCGGTGGTGGACCTGGTGGCCCAGGTGAAAAACGCTCCCGCGGACACCGATGCCGTAAACGCCGCGCTGCGCGCCGGCGCCGAGGGAGCCCTCAAGGGCTTCCTCGCGGTGTCCGACGAGCCGCTGGTGTCGACGGACTACTGCGGCGTGACCGACTCCTCCACCGCGGATCTCCAGTCCACCATGGTGAAAGGAAACCTGGTGAAGGTGCTGGCCTGGTACGACAACGAGATGGGCTACTCGGCCCGCCTCGTGGATCTGGCCGAGCACGTCGCCTCCAAGCTCTAGGGGGCTTTTCATGGCACTGGCAGATCGGGTCAAATCCATCGAAGCCCTGGACCTCCGCGGTCGCCGGGTCTTCATCCGGGTGGACTTCAATGTGCCGCTGAATGCGGATCGCCACGTCGCCGATGACACGCGGATCCAGAAGGCACTGCCCACCATCCGCTACGCCCTCGAGCAGGGAGCGCGGCTCATCTGCGCCTCGCACCTGGGGCGCCCCAAGGGCGCGCGACGGCCCGAGCTGAGCCTCGAGCCCGTGGCCGGGCGCCTAGCCGAGCTACTCGGCCAGGAGGTCACGCTGGTGGACGAGGTGGTGGGAGACGGCGCCCGCAACCGCGTCCAGGCCCTGCGCGACGGCGAGCTGCTGCTGCTGGAGAACCTGCGCTTCGAGCCCGGCGAGACCAAGAACGACCCCCAGCTCTCGCGAGAGCTGGCCTCCCTTTGCGACGTGTACGTCAACGACGCCTTCGGGACGGCCCACCGGGCCCACGCCTCCACCGAGGGGATGACCCACCACGTGGCGGACAAGGCGGCCGGGTACCTGCTGCTCAAGGAGCTCGAGTTCTTCGGCAAGCTGCTGGAGAGTCCCCAAAAGCCCCTCGTCGCGCTGCTGGGGGGGGCCAAGGTCTCCGACAAGATCCAGGTCTTGCGCAACCTGCTGGATCGAGTGGACACCCTCGCCATCGGGGGCGCCATGGCCAACACCTTTTTGCTGTGTCGCGGCAAGCCCGTGGGAAAATCGCGCGTGGAGCGCGACAAGAAGGAGCTGGCGCAGGAGCTGCTGGCCGGTGCCGAGGCCCGCAAGGTGGAGGTGCTGCTGCCCACCGACGTGGTGGTGGCCGAAGACCTGGAGGCCCAGAGCGGCCGCACGGTGGCCGTGGAAGACGTCGGTGACGCGGACATCATCCTGGACATCGGACCCCAGTCGCGCCAGGCGTACGGCGAGGCCGTGAGTCGGGCCGCCATGGTGTTTTGGAATGGTCCCCTGGGACTGTTCGAAACCCCGGCCTTCGCCGAGGGCACCTTCGCCCTGGCCCGGGCCGTAGCGGACTCCGACGCGGTGTCGGTGATTGGGGGTGGAGACTCGGTGTCCGCCGCCAACCAGGCCGGCGTCGCCGATCGGATCTCGCACATCTCCACCGGTGGCGGCGCCTCCCTGGAGCTGGTGCAGGGCAAGACGCTGCCCGGCGTGGCCGCGCTGTCGGCCTGACTCGGATCGAGAGAGCGCAAGAGAGGACGGACCCATGAGCCGCAAACCCTTTGTCTGTGGAAACTGGAAGCTGCACAAGACCGTGACCGAGTCCGTGGAGCTCGCCCAAGCCGTGGCCGCCGACACCCGCGACCTGAACGACGTAGAGGTGGGGATTGCCCCCGTGTTCACCGCCTTGCAGCCCGTCGTCCGGGCGCTGGGAGATACCCACCTCCGGGTGGGAGGCCAGAACTGCTGGCACGAGCCGCAGGGGGCCTTCACCGGAGAGCTGTCGGTGCCCCTGCTCGAGGATGTGGGCTGTGATTTCGTGATCCTCGGTCACTCCGAGCGGCGCCAGCTCTTCGGAGAGACCGACGAGGGCGTCAACCGCAAGGTCGAGGCCGCCCTGGCAGGCAACCTCCAGCCCATCGTGTGCGTGGGCGAGACCCTGGAGCAGCGCGAGGCGGGGGACACCTTGACCGTGGTGGGTCGTCAGGTCCGGTCCGCCCTAGACGGGCTGTCCGCCGAGCAGATCGGCTCGCTGGTGCTGGCCTACGAGCCGGTGTGGGCCATCGGCACGGGCAGGACCGCCACCACAAAACAGGCCCAGGAGGTTCACGCCGACATCCGCAACCTGCTGCGGGAGCTGGCCGCCGAGGTCGCGGACGTGGTCCGCATCCAATACGGGGGAAGCGTGAAACCATCCAACGCGGCGGCGCTCCTCTCCCAACCCGACATCGACGGCGCGCTGGTGGGCGGTGCGGCGCTCAAGGCAGACGACTTCGTGGCCATCGCCAAGGCCGCGGTGTGAGGATGTGGCCCCCCCGCGTCCCCGCCAGCTCGGAGGCTTTCTAGATCATGTGGATTTTCAGTGTCATCAAGGTCGTGCACATCCTGACCTGTTTTCTGCTCATCATCTCCGTCCTGCTGCAGGCCGGCAAGGGCGGCGGTATGGGGGCAGCCTTCGGCGGTGGTGGCTCCTCGAGCGTGTTCGGGGGGAGGGGCGCCAGCACGGTGATCGCAAAGATCACCTGGGTGCTCGCCGCCACCTTCATGTTCTCCTCCATCACCCTGGCCTACCAGTCCTCGCGCAGTGACTCCGGGGCGCTGGCCAAGGAGTCCAAGAAGCCCTCCGCGGATCGCGTGCTGTTCGGCAAGGGCGGCAAGTCCAAGTCCCCCGACAAGACTCCGCCGCGCGTCCGTATCCCTGGGCAGATGACGCCCCCGGCCACCACGCCCGGACCGGGCACCATGCCCCCGACCTCCCTCCCCAGCGGGACGCCCGAGCCGGCCATGACCCCCGAGCCGGCCATGACCCCCGAGCCGGCCATGACCC
>CAYFWA010000467.1:0-5952 GCA_964346625.1 uncultured Myxococcales bacterium | reverse complement strand
AGAGCCGCGCCAGCAGTCAACATGTCATCAGCGCGGAACAAATCCCGTTGAGAAAATCGGACAGAGCCATTTAACCGACGAGCGACGCAGACAGAATTGATGGATCGGCGCACGAATCCCGGAGTTATTCTTGCGCGATCCCTAACCACCTCGTAATGATTCAAAAGCAGCATTGGGAGCCGGTCTCCGAGCGAAGCGCTTCCGATTATTTCATGGTATCCGTGAACACTGCTTCCAGATAGAATGTTCCATCAGGGAGCGCGCACTGGGTGTCAGCCTCACCCGAGCGCTTGTTCCACGAGGAGCGATGGACGCATTTTCTGCATGAGGCTCCACCGGTAATCGCTCGTTCTCGGAGAGCGTCGACCACCAGAAACCACTCCTCGAAGAGACACCATCAACCGAGTCGAGACGAGTCGTCTCGAGACGAACGGAGCCAGCAGGAGCAAATACATCTGGGCCCCGCCCAGAGCAACGCGGCCCAGGGCAACTTCAGCCATGCTCAGCCATGCTCAGCCATGCCAGGTCCAGGAGGACCGTGTCCATGTTTTCAGCCTTCTTTCGCGAATGTTCGACAGGGAACCGACGTATGTCTCCTCACCCGCGAGCCGCTGACGGACGGTTCCGGCTCGGGCCGCTCCTGCTGGTGACGGGCGTGCTCTTCCTCCTGCCCACGACGGCCCGCGCCCAGGACCTCATCGTGGACGGCACCACGGTGACCCTGGGGGGCGTCAACTATTACAACTCGGTCCAGATCATCAACGGCGGCGTGGTCTGGGTCACCCCCTACGACGGATCGGACCGGGTGAACACGGGCAACCTGCAGATCGTGGCGGACTCGATCTACATCGACGCCACCTCGGGCATCGCGGCCGACGGCCGCGGCTACCAGCCCGTGTTCTGCGACGACGGCGACGGGGCCACGGCGTCGGCGGGAGGTCGCGGGGGCTGCGCAGTGCGGGACTCCGGCGGTGGAGGCGCCCACTTCGGCGTGGGAGGTCGCGGCACCATCGACAACCCGCCCGGATTCCCCCAGGGCTTCGAGGAAGACTGCGGGCACGTCAACGGAAGCGACAACGGTTGCATCAACGACTGCAGCCAGAACGGTGACGCCCTGCCAACGGTGGCGGGCCAGCCCTACACGCACTCCATCTACGAGGTGGAGTTCGGCGCCGCCGGCGGGGACCGCGGCTGCCGGGACGGCGACGGCTGGTCCAACCCCTGCATGACCGCCGGCGCGGGCGGCGGGCGCGTGGTGCTGGCGGCGGTGACGCCTGGCGGGACCGGCACCCTGGTCATCGAGGGGCGCGTGTCGGCCAACGGCTGGCGCGGCTGCGGCAACGGCAACGACTCGGCTGGCGGCGGCGCCGGGGGGTCGGTGCTGCTGGTGGGCGACTCGGTCACCACCACCGCCTCGGCCTACATCGCCGCGGCGGGCGGCCTGGGCGGGGACACCCTGGGCACGCCGCCGGATCCGGCGGATTCCTTCGGCCAGAGCTGCCCCGCCTGCGCCCAGAGCGGCGGCACCTGCGACGACTGCGGGGGCGGCGGGGGCGGCGGCATCGTCTCGGTGCTCTCGGGTACCTCCGCGACCCTCGATCCCCTGACGCAGTTCGACGTGGCCGGCGCGGCGGGCGGAACCTGCACCAACGGCAACTGCATCGGCGAAGCGGGCGGAGGCGCTGGCGAGCTCCAGCTCAACGGGCTGTATCGCGGTGAGTTCTGCGATGGCCTCGACAACGACTTCGATGGCCTGGTCGACGAAGGCCTCGGCACCGACACCTGCGGCAGCGGCTCCTGTCAGGTCACCGTGGACCAGTGCACCGCCGGCCTGCCCAACGACTGCGTGCCCACCGTGGATCCCGCCTGCCAGGCCCCCATCAGCGACACTCGCAGCCGGTTTCTGGTGATCATGGACACCTCCGGCTCCATGCTGCTCGACCTCAACGGCGAGTTCACCTTCGGGGACGGCTCGGCCGGCCACGAGGGGCTGGATACCGATGGCGACGGCACCGCGGGCAACGACAGCCGGATCTACGTCGCCAAGGAGGCCCTCGCCGACGTGGTGAGCGCCTACATCCCGGACATCGACTTCGGGCTGGCGCGCTTCGCCCAGGGCAGCCAGGCGAACGCCAACTGCCAGCTCGCCCACTGGTTCGAGTGCGCCGGGATCTGCTGCACCTACGACAACCCGGTGGGCAACACCGGCAGCGTCCAGTGCTCCGTGGCGGCCGGCGCCATGGGGAGCCTGGACGTCCGGCCCACCTCGCCCGCGGGCGACCAGTGCATCAACTACGCCGGATCCTGCGGCGCGCCCCGCCGGGGGGCCGACGTGCTGGTGGGCTTCGAGCGGCCGGTGGGCCAGCTCCTGATGTGGATGGACCACGCGGAGACGAGCTTCTCCGACGACCAGACCCCCGGGAACCACTGTAACTTCGGCGCCGGCGGGGACTGCGAGCTGCGCGGCACCGGCCCCACGCCCCTGGCCGACTCCCTGTACGCAGCCAAGGACTATTTGGCGCGCGCCGTGGCCGAGGACGCCATCGGAACCTGCCGCCAGTACGGGGTGATCCTGCTGACCGACGGCACCGAGACCTGCCGGGGGGATCCCGTGGCGGCGGCGGCCGAGCTGCTGTCTGACGCGGACATCGAGACCTACGTGATCGGCTTCTCGGTGCTGCCGTCGGAGGAGACGGCGCTGGACGACATCGCCAACGCCGGGTCCGCCAGCGGCACCCGCGACGCCATCTTCGCCGGCGATCAGAACGAACTGGCGACGGCGCTGGCCAGCATCGTGGCGGACTCGGTGGTCTTCGAGCTGTGCAACGGCGGCGACGACGACTGCGACGGCGACGTGGACGAGGACTTCCCCCTGGGGCAGCCGTGCGACGACGGGCTGCTGGGCATCTGCCGGGGCACCGGCCAGCTGGTGTGCAGCGCCGACGAGCTCGGCGTACAGTGCCAGATCGACAACCCGGGCCAGCCCGCCACCGCAGAGGTCTGTGACGGCCTGGACAACGACTGCGACGGCGAGGTGGACGAGGACGACGTGTGCTGCAACGGGCCGGAGCTTTGCAACGGCGTGGACGACTACTGCGGCAACAACCCGTCGGTCTCCGATGGGGACGAGGACCCACGGATCTGGCAGGGCGGCGCGCCCCGCCCCTGTGGCAGCAGCGAGGGGGAGTGCGTCCCGGGCCAGATGGAGTGCCTGGGCGGCACACCCACCTGCGTGGGCGCCCAGGGCCCCTGGGCGGAGCAGTGCGACGCGCTGGATCACAACTGCAACGGGCTGGTGAACGACGTGCCCCCGGACCTTACGTGCGTGGTGCAGCCCACCACCTACGGGAGCTGCCCGGGGGTGCGCATCTGCGATGACACCGGCGCATGGGGCGCCTGCACCGGACAGCCCGCCGGCCCCGAAATCTGCAACGGCCAGGACGACAACTGCGACGGCCAGGCCGACGAGGGGCTCGACTACACGTTCACCTGCGGCGTGGGCGCCTGCGAGCACCCGGTGGTGTTCTGCTCCGGCGGCACGGAGGGGGTCTGCGACCCGCTCCAGGGGGCCAGCACCGAGCTCTGGGCCGATCCCAACACCACCCCTGGCGTCTGCGACCAGGTGGACCAGGACTGCGACGGGGTGATCAACAACGGCATCCCCGACCGCACCTGCACCCGCACCAACGGCTCCTGGACCTGTACCGGCACCGAGACCTGCACGGCCCTGGGCAGCTGGGTGGGCTGCACGGCGCGAAACCCCGAGGCCGAGAGCTGCAACAACGTGGACGACAATTGCAACGGGCAGGTGGACGAGAACGTTACCCAGAGCTGCTACACCGGGCCGGCGGCCACGGACCAGGTGGGCGAGTGCGGCCGGGGCACCCGCACCTGCACCCAGGGCGCCTGGGGCGCCTGCGTGGGGCAGCAGCTCCCGGTAAACGAGGTGTGCGACGGCCTGGACAACGACTGCGACGGCGACACGGACGAGGACGCCGGCGGACAGCCGCTCACCCGGGCCTGCCAGCAGTCCAACGCCTACGGTACCTGCCTTGGCGTGCAGACCTGCACCGGCGTTCCGGCGGACCCCTGGTCAGCGTGCTCGGCGCCGGTCCCGGCCGCGGAGGCCTGCAACGGCCAGGACGACGACTGCGACGGGATCATCGACGGGATGACCCGGGCCTGCTACTCCTTCGCCACCGGGTGTGCCCCCGACGGGCAAGGCGGATTCACCTGCGAAGGGCTCTGTCTGCCCGGCACGCGGACCTGCCCGCAGCTCTCCACGCCAGCGGGCTCCAACACCTGGGGGGCCTGCCAGCTCGACCGAGGCCCCGAGCCGGAGGTGTGCGACGGCCTGGACAACGACTGCGACGGCGACGTAGATGAGTCCTCGAGCGGCAGCCCCCTGGAGCGTCCCTGCTACTTCCCGGGCTACGGCCCCGACACCGGGTGCACGGCCCCCGGGAGCTGCGTGGGCGCCTGCCGCGAGGGCTTGCAGATCTGCGGCGACGTGCAGCCCGGCGATTGGGGCGCCTGCCAGGGGGACGTGACCCCGACCCAAGAGACCTGCGACGGCACCGACAACGACTGCGACGGCGGCGTGGACGAGCCGGAGGATCTACCCTGGATCGGCCAGCCCTGCCCGGCGCAGGCCGGCGTGTGCAACGGGATATGGGACTGCCAGGCCGGGCAGAAGGTCTGCGTGGGTGGATCCACCCAGCCCGGCCGGTGCAACGGCCTCGACGACGACTGCGACGGGGTCATCGACGAGCTCGACGAGCTGCAGCAGGACCCCCAGTACGGCCAGGCCTGCGGCCAACCCGAGGGGGAGTGCGAGGAGGGCGCGCTCGAGTGTGTCGGCGGCGCCTGGGTGTGCGTGGGCGCGGTGGAGCCCGCCGAGGAGGTGTGCGACGGCCTGGACAACGACTGCGACGAGGTCGTCGACGACCAGGCCCCCTGCGAGCCGGTGGGCGAGCTAGCGTCCCACTGCATCGAGGGCGACTGTCGGGTGGAGTGCGCCTCTGGCGAGTTCCCCTGTCCCGGCGGCCAGGAGTGCGTACAGCGCACCGTGGACGGTCAGAGCGTCAGCGTCTGCCTGCCCACGGTGGGGGACTGCGGCGGCGTGGACTGCCCACCGGGTTGGATCTGCGAAGACGACGTCTGCGTGGATCCCTGCGACGGGATTCACTGCGAGGACTGGGAGGAGTGTCGGGGGGGCCTGTGCGTGGACGTGAGCTGCTCGGGCCTCGGGCAGGGCTGCCCGGCTGGCGAGTTCTGCGTGGACCACGCCTGCGCCGAGGATCCGTGCGCCGCGGCCCAGTGTGATCCGCTGCTGAGCGCCTGTCGTCGGGACTGCGATGCCCAATCCTGCACCGCGAGCTGTGAGCCCGTCTGCCAGTGCCCGCTGGGCCAGTGGTGCGACGACACCGGCGCCGGCGCCGGCGCCTGTGTGCAGGAGCCCTGCCAGGGCGTTGACTGCGAGCCGGGGCAGCGCTGCGATCCGGGGTCGCAGACCTGCGAGCCCGATCCCTGCGCCGACGTGACGTGCGGAGGCGGATCCGCCTGCTTCGAGGGGGAGTGCGTCCCGGACCCCTGCGCCCTGCTGCAGTGTCCGCTGTACTACCGCTGCGAGGTCCGGCCCGAGGAGGACGGCGCGGGCGGGCTCGAGCCCACGGCCGAATGTCGGCCGGACCCGGCCTACTGGGAGGCCGGCGATCCCGGTGGGAGGTACCTGGCGGCCGGGGCGGGCTGCCAGTGCGGGGCCCACCCCGCCGCGTCGCCGGGCGGGCGACCCTGGAGCGGGCTGCCCTGGGGCGCGCTGCCCTGGGGCCTGCTGCTCGGCGGTCTGCTCTGGCGCCGGCGCCGCGCGCGCCGCCGTAAGGAGGCTGGTCAAAATATGGGAGCGGGTCAAAATAAGGTCTGCAAGTCAGGGCGTCGAGGCGCCCGGCTGGC
>CAYFWA010000466.1:2488-5975 GCA_964346625.1 uncultured Myxococcales bacterium | reverse complement strand
ACAAAGTATTTACAGTGCGGCGTCCAGCGGTACGTTGAATCCACCAAGGTTTTCGGCGTCGCAGCACAACGGTTGCGGGGATTGCTCAGATCGCGAGCCGAAGGCGACGCGAAAGTGCACGTCGGGGGAACGGCGCCGGCTGCGGGGCGGTGCCGGCTACAGGAAGGTGCCGGCTACAGGGCGGTGCCGGCTACAGGAAGGTGCCGGCTGCGGGACGGCGCCGGCTGCCCGGCGGTGCCGGCTGCCCGGCGGTGCCGGCTGCGGGACGGCGCCGGCTGTGGGACGGCGCCGGCTGTGGGACGGCGCCGGCTGTGGGACGGCGCCGGCTGGGGGACGGAGCCGGCTACAGGGCGGAGCCGGCTACAGGGCGGAGCCGGCTGGCCCGGCGGTGCCGGCTGCGGGACGGTGCCGGCTGTGGGACGGAGCCGGCTACAGGAAGGTGTCGGCTACGAGACGGTGCCGGTTACGGGGAGGCCGCCGGCTGCCGGAAGGCGTCGGCTGCGACGAGGCGCTGCCGGTAGGTGCGGTCAGATCCCCACCAGCACCCCCCACTCCAGGGCGACGAAGCCATCGCGGCCAAAGGCCGCGGGCTCGGGAGGCGGCTGCAGGGACATGGGGCTTTGCAGCTCCCGGATCAAAAAGAGCACCCGACGCAGGCGTACCGGCGCGGGCTGGATGTCCAGGGTGACCAGGGCATCGGCGTCCTGCGGATAGACCGCGTACCACGGCGCGCCCGCCAAACGCGGCACCCAGTAGTCCACGAAGTCATCGATCTCGCGGCCCGCGAAGCCGTAGCGCGAAAGCAACCGCCGCAGCTCGCCCTCCAGGTCGGTGCCGTCGAGCAGCCAGCCCTCGCTCGTGGTCACGAGGGGCGGGACGCTGGTCTCGTAAAACAGGTAGCCGTACTGCCCGTCGATGAAACCGTCGGGATCCACCGACACCTGCCAGCCGCTGCCGTAGGGCGGCTCGGAGTGGGTCACGTGGCCTCCCACCGGGAAGCCCAGGGTCACCGAGACGGGGGTGGTGACCTCAGGGTACAGATACAGGTTCGGCGCGGCCATCTGCATGGGCTCGGCGAAGGAGTGGTCCCGGTAGTCGGTGTCCGCGGTGTTGGTCACCTCGAAGCTGAAGGGCTCCTGCTGGTAGGTCCAGCCCAAGGTGTAGGTGCCGGCTGGCAGGTTGCCGAGCCCGTAGCGACCCTGGGCGTCGGTGGTGATGGTGCCGGTGGCGCCTCCGGGGCCGGTGACCGTGAGGGTCTCGTCGGCGAAGTACCCATCGGCGAAAAAGCTCTGGGTCTTGAAGACCACGCCGGTGACCGAGTCGGGCTCGTCGGGCACGGCGTCCAGGTCCACGTCGATGGTCTCGCCCTTGGTGCAGCGATACAGCTCGGTGTAGTAGCCGTCGGCCCGGGCGTAGATGTAGTAGGCCGGCGGATCGGAGTACGGCTCCTCCTCGTAGACGTCGATCATCACCGGCCCCTCGCTGGGGATGATGGTGGCGTCGAGCTCGTTGCCCCAGCCGTCCGAGTAGATCGTGAGTCGGATGTCGGTGGCCTCGCCCGGCACCGGCTCTACCGGCTGCGGATCCAGAGTCTGGTTGCCGTTGGTGTTGGCATTCTCGTTGGTGTTGGTGTTGGTGTTGGTGTTCTGGTTGGTGTTCTGGTTGGTGTTCTGGTTGGTGTTCTGGTTGGTGTTTTCGTCATCGGCGTCGGAGTCCCCGCAGGCGGCTACCCACCAAAACGCGCAGACCACCACACACGCACCGATTCGTTTTTTGGATACACTCATAGGGACACTCCTTTGGCCACGTTATCGGGGCCTTACTTCGGGTCACCTCGGGCCGAGCCAGCACACGGAAAGGGGGCCCCGCCCGCCTTCCCCCGCGGGAGGGGCCGGCCCCGGGCCGGACGCGGTTTTCATCTTCGCCCACCAGGGTACCGCAGCATCACCCGGAACCGCAACCAGCCGCACGCTGATCCGAATGGGCCGACGCGCGCCTTGACTGACCGGGTGTGGAGGATAACATAGGCCAGCTTCCAAGATTCCCGAGTGAGGTTGAAGATGTTCGGGCGAAAGTTATTCGTGACCCTGGGGATTTTCTGTGGCGCGCTGGTCGCGGCATCTGCGGCAGCGGCCCAGAGCAGCCCCCTGCAGCGCGTGGCCAAGATCAAGGTGAAGTCCGGCTACATCGACGCCCACTTCGCGGTGAGCCCGGATGGCAAGACCCTGGGCTACGTCCACGTGGGCGAGGGCGATGCGCCCACCACCTTGAACATCGTGGCCATCCGCGGCAAGGGGACCCGGCGGCTGGCCAAGGTGGATCTCCGCAAAAAGACCGTGGCGCCGGTGCGCCTGGCCTTCACGCCGGACTCCAAGCGCCTGATGGTGGTGGCGGAGATGTCCCAGCGCACCCTCAAGCCGCCCAAGCAGGCGTGGTTTTTCGAAAAGAACGGGCGCGTGGCGGGCCGGATCCAGAAGTTCTCCCACCTGGCGTTCCGCAAGGCGGGCCAGGGCACGCAGGTGGTGGCCTACCTGCGCCAGGCCGCCGGGCAGCGGCTCCTCCACCAGGTGACGCTGTACGATGCGCGCACCCTGCGGCGCAAAAAGACCGCGAAGCTGCGCTCGGATCGCTCCGGCAAGGTCGAAAAGCCCGCCATGGATATCGCCTACTGGATGCCGGACTTCACCCGCGTGGTGGTGAAGGTGACGGGCAAGTACGACCGCAAGCGCGACGTGCGGCTGCCGGACCGCGAGAAGATCTACGACCCCTTCACCCGCAAGTTCACCAAGAACGTGGAGATCGCCAATTTGGCCGAATGGACCAAGCTGCGCAAGATCCGCGCCGAGGCCGAGGGCATCGAGACCCTGCTGCGGCTCACGGGATCGCAAGAGAAGTTCACCTTCGAGATGATCACCCCGGATCACCGCCGCGTGAAGCTGGCCGACACCAAGCCGCCGCTCAAGCAGTTCCAGTTCAAGAGCCTGCGCCAGCAGGAGTCCTACGCGCCCACGGTGCCCTTCAGCCTCACGGTGGACCCCCAGTGGCCGACCCTGTTTGGCGACAAGCGCAACGTGCCGGAGGTGTTCCACCTGTTCGTGCTGGACCCGTCCACCAAGCGGATCAAGGCCCTGGGCTCCATCCCCAGCCCCAAGCAGGTGCTCGGCTGGCACCTGGGGGGCCACCGGTTGGCCGTGATGCGGCTGCACCGCTACTGGCGGCTCGGCCACCGCGAGTTGGAGGTCTACGCCGTCCCCGGCATGAAGTAGACGGCCCCGGCGTCCGCGGCCTCCCGACAGCCAGCCCTTTATTCTTCAAGCGCCTTTGCTTCGACGCTCCGTCCGCCATCCCGGCCTTCCGCGCCGCAGGGGCCGGGCTCCGGGTGGCGCGGTGGCGCGGTGGCGCGGTGGCGCGGTGGCGCGGTGGCGCGGTGATGCGGTGGCGCGGTGGCGCGGTGATGCGGTGGCGCGGTGGCGCGGTGATGCGGTGG
>CAYFWA010000466.1:0-2388 GCA_964346625.1 uncultured Myxococcales bacterium | reverse complement strand
GCGGTGGCGCGGTGGCGCGGTGATGCGGTGGCGCGGTGGCGCGGTGATGCGGTGGCGCGGTGGCGCGGCGTGTGTTGACCCGCCCCCTTCCGGCTGCTACCCTACCGAGATGTTGAGACAATTCAGCGTGTTCGTGCTGGCGTTGGCGCTGTCGGTCCCCGGCGGCGGGGGATGCGACAGCGGCAAACAGTACCCCACGGCCCCGGCGCCCGAGACCCTCGATGTCAAGCCGCCTGGGCCTCGCCCGGACCCGGCACCAGACGACGATCTGGACGAGGATGATGACGTAGACGAGAACGTGGGCGACACCCGCCGGGTCCGCGGCGGGGGGCGGCGGCTGCCCCGCGGCCCCTCGGTGCGGGTGCGCGAGCGGCCGCGGCCGGGTCAGGGGCCCAAGACCATCAACGGGCACCCCAAGGGCCCGCGCGCCGAGGTGTTCAACGCGGTGGTCAACAACGCCATGGCCAGCGCGTCGCGCTGCTTTGCCAAGGAGCCCGCGGGCCGGACGCTTTCGTTCCGAGTGAAGATGACCGTGGCCAACGCGGGCACGGTGAAGGCGGCAGAGGTGACCGCCGGCCCCAACAAGCCGGCCATCCGCAAGTGCCTCGTCGGCGTGGTCGAGGCGCTTTCCTTCCCGTCGTTCGAGGGCGACGAGGTGAGCCAGACGATCCCGTTTACGGCCATCCGGAACTAGCGAGCCAGACGAGCCGGCTCACGAGCCAGGCGCGCCGGCTCACGAGCCAGACGAGCCGGCTCACGAGCCAGACGCGCCGGCTCACGAGCCGAACGAACGGGAACACAGGAGCATCGAACCATGCCAGGCTCCGCAGGGTCGGCAGGGTCGGCAGGGTCGGCAGGGGCCGAGGCGCACGGGTCGGCCGGATGGGTGACGCTGGGGGTCTGCTGCCTGCTGGCCGCGGCGCTGCTGAGCGCGGCGATGCTGGCCGCGCCGCTGCTCGGCGCCGCGGGCCCGTACCGCGCGGGCCAGACGGTGACCTTCGCCGTCCGCGCCCCCGAGCAGCTTACGCTGGTGCTGCGCCGGGGGCAGCCTGGCCTGCCCCCGGCGCCGCGCGCGGCCGCCGGAGACCCCGGCGGCCGCGCGGGCGAGGCGAGCGAGGCGGGCGAGGCGAGCGAGGCGGGCGACGCGGGCGGAGACGACGAGGGGGGGCAGGCCCGTGAGCGCGCCCGCATGCGGCTGGCCGCCGAGGCGGCCGCGGAGCGGGCCGCGCGGCGCCGGGAGGCGACACTGTGGGCCGCCTGGCTGGCCGTGCCGCAAGAGGTGAGCTTCGCCCGCGGGCAGGTGCTCGCGGCGCCCGGGACCAAGCTCACTGCCTTTCGGGCCCGGGTGCTCGCGGCGGAGGCGCCCCGCCGGGCAGCGGGGTCCGGAGATGGTGTAGCGGGGGCGTTGTCACCCGCTGACCTCGCCCGGCTCGCCCTGCTCGGGGCTCTGGTGGCGCTGCTTGGCTGGCTGGCCCACCGGCAGGTGCGCGGCGGGCCGCATCCGGGCCGCCGCGCCGCGCTGCTGGTGGGGCTGCCCGCGCTGAGCGTGGCCGCGCTTTGCGCGGTGCGGCTGGGCACCGCCTGGCCCCTGGGGGCGGCGCCGCTGGCGCTGGGCGCCCTGTTGACGGCCCTGGCGCTCGGACGACCGGCCGCGCTGCTGGTGGCCGCAGGGACGGTGGCCCTGGCGGGGGTCGCCCAGGCGGCGGGCACCGAGACGGTCTGGCGCCTAGGCGCCGCCACGCTGCTTGGCGGGGTGCTCGTCGCCCGTCGCCGCCTGTGGACCCTGCTGCCCGCGGCCCTGGCCGCGGCCGCCCTGCAGGCGGCGCTGGTTGCGGTGGAGCCTCCCGTGCCGCCGGTGGGCGGGGCCTTCGCCGCCACCGAAGCCCTGGCGCTCGCGGCCGCCGGGCCCGCGGTGGCGGGCCTGGCCGCCCTGGTGCTGGCCTGGCCCGTGCTCGCGTGGGCGGGCACCGCGTCGGCCCGCCGCCTGCGCCGTCTCGGCGGGCCCAAAAATCCGCTTTTGCGCGAGCTGGGCCGTCGGGCCCCGGGCACCTTCCGCCACAGCCTCAACGTGGCGCGGCTCGCCGAGGCGGGCGGCCGCGCCCTGGGCGCGGACGTGTTGCTCTTGCGCGCGGCCGCCTGCCACCATGACCTGGGTAAGCTGATGGGGCCGGAGCTGTTCGAGGAAAACGACGCGTCGGGAGGCGATCCGCTGCGGGACCGGACGCCGGCCGAGGCGGCCCACCGGCTGCGGCGGCACGTGCGCGACGGGCTGCGCCTGGCGGCCCGCTACCGCCTGCCGCGGGAGCTGCGGCCTCTGCTCGCCGAGCACCACGGCACCTCCGAGGTGCGCGGGCCCGCCGATCGGGCGCGCCGCGTCGGCCTGGCGGT
>CAYFWA010000465.1:1104-5992 GCA_964346625.1 uncultured Myxococcales bacterium | reverse complement strand
TCAGGGCGCCGAGGCGCCCCGCGTTTGCATCGTCGGGTCCGACCTCGCAAAAAACCCGACCCGAAAAAAAAATCGAAAAACCGCCGCAACCCCGCCGCACCCGCGGCCGATAACGGAGGCACCCCATGGGACGAGACCGCCCCGGCGGAGAGCCCACCGAGCAGGCCACTCCGAAACGCCTGCGGGAGGCCCGCCGCCGCGGTCAGGTCGCGCGCAGCCGTGACCTGAGCGGTTTCGCGGTGTTCGCGGCGGTGGCGGCCGCGGCGCTGGCCTCCGGGCCGCTGTGGCTCCAGGGGCTGGCGACGTTTCTGCGCGACAGCCTCGGCGGCGCCTGCGCCTGGCCCCGGCAGGCCACCGCCGCGACGCTGGGCCACGCGGTGGATCTGCTGCTGCTGTCGGTGGGGCCGGCGCTGGGGGCCGGCCTGGTGGCGGCGGTGGCGGTGGGGCTGTTTCAGGTGAGACCCCTTTGGACCTGGAAGCCGCTGAAACCAGAGCTTTCGCGGCTCAACGCCCTCAAGGGGCTCAAGCAGCTCGTGAGCCTGCGGCGCCTGGTGGATCTGCTCAAAAGCGTCACGGCGCTCACCGCGCTGCTCGTAGTGCTCGGCCTCACGCTGTGGGAGGCGCTGCCCGACCTCATCCGGCTCGGCGGCGCCGGCCCCGCGCCCCTGGGCGCGGTGGTGCTCGACTGGACGAAGGTCCTCGCCTTGCGCGGCGGCCTGGTGCTGCTGGTGGTGGCCGCGGCCGACTACGGGCTGCAGCGCTACCGGCACGCCCGGGACCTGCGGATGACCAAGGAAGAGGTCAAGCGGGAGCACAAGGAGAGCGAGGGCGATCCCCAACACAAGGCGGCGCGCAAGCGTCTGCACCAGGAGCTATCGGAGCACGACATGATCCAACAGGTGTCCGAGGCGGATCTCGTGGTGGTCAACCCCACCCACCTGGCCGTGGCGCTGCGCTACGACGCGCGGCGCGACGACGCCCCGCGCGTGGTGGCCCGCGGGCAGCGGCTCATGGCCGCCCGCATCAAGGAGGCCGCCCGCCAGGCCCGGGTTCCCATCTTCCACGACGTGGGCCTGGCCCGGGCCCTACACGAGCTGCAGCCCGGCGAGGAGATCCCGGCGGTGCTCTACGACGCCGTGGCCGACCTGCTGCGGGTGCTGGCCGAGGAGACCGAGGAGACCGAAAAGACCGAGGAGACCGATCATGCGAATCCAGCGTGAGCCACCGCCTTTCGGCCGAGGCGCCCGCCCCCCGGGCGCAACGCCTCCGTCGCAGGGCCCCAACCCGCGGCGGCGGACCGATGCTTTGGCCGTCCCCGCGCGCCACCGGGTTGCCGCCCGACGTCGCCGGGGCTGGTTCCCGTTCCGCAAGCCCTCGAACGAGGCGGGCGCGAACGCGGCCCCGACCGGCGGCCGCCAGGGCCGCCGCGCCCGGGAAGCCTCCCGCCCCACTCTCTGCGCGCCGCCGCTGCGCCCCGCGGCCGCCATGGCGCGGCTGCGGGCGGAGCTGGCCGAGGCCCAGGGCCGCCTGGCCCGGGCCGACCTCCCGGTGGCGGACCGCGAGGCCCTGGAGGCCCGGGCCCGCCGCGCCGCGACGCGCCTGGGCCAGCTACGAGAGCTGCGCTCCCGGATGCTCGCCGTGCTGCTGGGGTAGCCGAGACGCTCGCCTTTGCGCCCATTCACGGCACCGGGCGGGTCATCGCCGCTTCTGCACGGCGATGCCGGCCACGATGAGCGCCAGGCCCACCAGGGTGGAGCCGCGGATGGTCTCGCCCACCAGCAGGTGGATGAACACCAGCGACAGAAACGGCGACAGGAAGATGAGATTCGCGATCCGCGCCGCCGAGTCCGCGAGCCGCATGGCGGCGCCCCACAGCGCAAAGGTGAGGCCCATCTCGAAGACCCCCACGTAGGCTGCGCCCGCCAGCCCGGCAAGCGAGGGCCAGGGGTCCACGCCCCCGCCCGCCGCCGCGCGCACCGCCACCGCGGCGGCCACCCACCCGGTGCCGCACAGGAAGTTGCCCGCCAGCGCGGCCACGGGCTCGCGGTCATCGCGGGTGTTGAGGATCCAGTACAGCGCCCACAGCACCGTCGAGCCCAGGGCCAACCCCACGCCCACGGGATCGGCGAGCTGCCAGTCCCACACGGCCCCCCGGGTGGCGATGACCACCACCCCCGCGTAGCTGATCAGCAGGGCGGCCAGGGCGCGCAGGGTGAGCCGCTGGCCCAGCAGCGGCACCGACAAAAGCGACAGCGTGATGGCCCAGGTGTAGTTCAGCGGCTGGGCCTCCTGGGCCGGCAGCCGCCGGTAGGCCTCGAACAGCACCGCGTAGTAGGCCGCCGGGTTGAGCAGGCCGTAGAGCGCCGAGCGGAGCCAGTCCCGCCGGGAAAAGGCCAGCAGCGCCTCCAGCCGCCGCCGCGCCGCCAGCAGCGTAACCAGCGTCGCCGCGGAGACCCCGCTCGCCCACAGCAGCAGCACCAGGGGCGACAGGTGGCGCAGCGACAGCTTGAAGGCCGTGGCCACCGTGGACCACAGCAGCACCGCGGCGAGGGCGAAAAGCAGCGCCTGGCCTTGCCGAGTCATGCCAAGACGAGCGCGCGGGAGGAGGCCGCCCCGCGCTCACGCGGGGGCCGCGGAGGGCGCCGGAGACGCGGGGGACCCGGGGGCGGTGGGGGGCGCGGCCGGCGCCGCGGGGCTCGCCAGGTGGCGCTCCAAAAAAGCGTACTGGGCGCGCCAGAAGTCCTTGGCCGCCCGGCGAAACACGAAGGCGTGAAAGGCGTGCATCTCCCCCGGATGGTAGTGGGCCTCGCAGGGCACACCCCGGCGCTCCAGCGCCGCGGCGAGCCGCCGGGTGTCGGGCAAAAGCGGATCGGCGGTGCCCACGGCGGTGAAAAACGGCGGCAGCGCCCGGGCCGGGGCCTCCTGCCCCTCGAGCAACAGCAGCGGATCGGCGAGGTCCCGCACCCCGTCGGGGAGCCCCGCGCCCCCGTCGGGCAGATAGCCCCGGGACACCTCGCGGATGCGATCGTAGGCGAAGCGGCCGAGCTGGGGGTAGTGGCGCCGAAAGCGCGCGGGCTCGCTCACCTGCAGCAGCCCGCAGGCGGGCAGGGTCGCCCGGGGCGGGGGGCCGGCCTCCCACACCTGCCGGGCGAGGGCCGCCTCGCGGGGAAAGCACGCCGCCACGGTGAGCGCCGTGGCCAGGTTGGCCCCCGCCGACTCCCCGGCCACCACCAGGCGGTCGGGATCGCCGCCGTAGCGCGCCGCGTACCGGCGCACCCAGCCGTAGGCCGCGGCCGCGTCCTGCACGGCCGCCGGGAACGGGTGGCGCGGCGCCAGGCGGTAGCTGGGCAAGATGGTGAGGTAGCCCCTCCTGGCGAAGGCCAGGCCCATGATCCAGTGGGTCTCCTTGGACAGGATCCGAAAGCCCCCGCCGTGCAGATACAGCACCACCGGCTGCGGCGCTGCGTGACGGGTGGAGCGGTAGATGTCGAGCCGGTGCTCGCGCCGCCCGGTGTCCTGATAGGCCAGGTCTTTTAGCACCTCCACGTGGTGGCACGCCGGATCGGCCCGCGGGTGCAGCCGAAACGCCCGGGCGGAGCCCTCGAAAAACCACCGCATGGCGTGTCCGCCCAGCCGGCGCCGCAGCCGCAGCGCTCGCTCAGACAGGGGTTGCCGCCGCGCTCGCTCGTTCGGGGGGGTCGACATAATGGGCTCACTCCGAGAAATCGGTCACGTCCAGGGGAACCAATCGGTCACGTCCAGGGGAACGCGCCGAGGGTACCACGGGAACCCGTCGGGAGGATATCCACCGGCCCCAACGACCATCGAGGCGGAATCGGCGAGCGCTCACTGAATGTGTCATTTTTCCTCGACCAGGGTACACTCTTGGGGACGGGTGAGCTCCTGCGGCGCTCGCGCGCCGCAGCCCGGGGCGGCGAAGGCCGCCTGACGGACCTACCCGCCGTTCCCGATCGGCGACACCCCTGCGCCCCGAAGCGCGGGCGGGCCGCTGCCGAGACCTCGACCCGCGGGGCGCCGCCCCGGTGGGAGGTAAGGAAATGTCGCAAGACAGGCTCAACGTGGTGCGCGCCATGGCGGCCATGGCGTGGTCCGACGGCCGCATGGACAAAAAGGAAAAGGAAAAGCTGCGCAAGCTGGCGCGCAGGATGCTGTCCGATCCCCAGGAGCAGGCCAAGGTGGAGGGGTTTCTGATGAGCCGCCCCACCCTGGACGGGATCACCTTCGGCGAGCTCAACGACAAGGAACGCCAGGCGCTGTATCTGCTGGCGGCGCACTACGCCTACATGGACGGCCGGGTCAAGCCCGGAGAGCAGAAGGTCCTCGACACCCTGGGCGAGATGCTCCAGGTCCCCCCCGAGACCCGCGCCTCCCTCGAGCAGCAGGTCAAGGACTCCAAGCACACGTAGCCGGCGCCACGGTGGCGAGGCCCCACCGCCCCGGCCTCCTTGACCCCCTAGGGCTCGTGCAAAAACAACTCCGGGATTCGGCCGCCGATCCATCCCGGCCCGCGGCGTCGTTCGTCGGTTAAATACGTCAATGTATTCGCCCTCCTCACTCCTTGCGGGCCGGGCGCCTCGGCGGCCTCGGTCCTTCGAACTCGTTTTTGCACGAGCCCCTACGTCGGGACGTGGGGATCCCTTCCACACCGGATCTGGATAACCCGGTGGGAAACCCGGTGGAGAGCTCGCCCAACCCGCCGTATTGCCTGTCCTTTGAACGGATCTGGTCAGCGCGTGTGCAGTGGGGATCTTCCAGCCGCGCGGTGCGCGCGGTGCCCAGCATTTACTGATCGGACGTTCAGACCGCCGCCTCGACCGCCGCCTCGACCGCCGCCTCGACCGCCGCCTCGACCGCCGCCTCGACCGCC
>CAYFWA010000465.1:0-1004 GCA_964346625.1 uncultured Myxococcales bacterium | reverse complement strand
GCCTCGACTGCCGCCTCGACCGCCGCCTCGACTCGCCCCCGCGCCTACCGTCCCGCCTGCCCACCCCCCTCGGCTTCGCCCTTGGCCTGCTGCCACAGCGCCTCCAGCTCGTCGAGGGAGGCCTCCTTGGGGCCCCGCCCCGCCGCGGCGAGCCGATCCTCGATGTGGGCAAAGCGCTGCTCGAAGCGCCGGTTGGCCGCCCCCAGGGCGTCCTCGGCGTCCACGCCCAGCAGCCGGGCGTAGTTGACCGCGGCCATGAGCAGATCCCCGCACTCGTGGCGGATCGCCTCCGGGTCGCCGGCGGCGGCGGCCTCGTCGAGCTCCCCCAGCTCCTCGGTGAGCTTGTCCCGCGCGCCGGCGGGCGCCGGCCAGTCGAAGCCCACGCCAGCGGCCTTTTGCTGCAGCCGCTGAGCGCGCAAAAGCGCCGGAAGCTGGGCCGGGACCCCGTCGAGGGTGCGCCGGCGCTCTCCGCGGCGCGCGGCCTCCTGGCGCTTGAGCTCGCTCCAGGTCTCGCGCACCTGCTCCGGGGTCTCGGCCTCGCCGTCGCCGAACACGTGCGGGTGGCGCCGCACCAGCTTGCGGGCGATCCCGCTGACCACGTCGTCCATCTGGAAGCGGCCCTCGCGGGCCCGCAGGGCGGTCTGGAATACCACCTGGAAAAGCAGGTCCCCCAGCTCCTCGCAGTGGTGCTCCGGGTCGCCCTCGTCGATGGCCTCGAGCACCTCGTAGGTCTCCTCGAGCAGATAGCTCTTGAGGCTCTGCAGGCTCTGGCGGCGATCCCAGGGGCAGCCGTCGGGGTCGAGCAGCCGCTCCATGATCTGCAGTAGCTCGTCGAAGGTGTAGCGTTGTCGGGTCTGGCTGGGCATGGGTCGTAGTGGCCGGCTCCGCGGGCCCGGCGTCCTTTTCGTGGCGGTATTCGTGGCGGTATTCGTGGCGATATTCGTGGCGATATTCGTGGCGATATTCGTGGCGATATTCGTGGCGATATTCGTGGCGATATTCGT
>CAYFWA010000464.1:0-6001 GCA_964346625.1 uncultured Myxococcales bacterium | reverse complement strand
CGGCCGGGGGGGAAGGCGGCCGGCGGGGGCCGCGCGGGGGCCGGGGGGGGGGGCGGGGGGGGCAGGCGGGGGGGCACGTCCCAACCCCGCCGCTCGTAGTACTCGTCTCGGATGCGGTGAAAGGACGGCCAGTCCACCCGCCGCCCGAGCTGGGAGGTGATCTCGCCTCGCGGGCCCGGCACCAGCAGCTCGGGATCGGCCACGTGGGTCTGCACGGGTTGCTCGTGCCACTCGCGGGGCAACACGTCGTCGTGGCGGGCCCGGTGGCCCTCGCGCAGCAGGATCCCCCGCTGGAGGTTGAAGACCCGCTCGCCCAGCCGATCCAGGTCGGCCTCGGTCACCGCCGGGCCCACCACCGCGGACAGGATGCGCGCCTCGAGGCCCGGGTCCCCCACGTGATCCCGGGCCGGGCCCCCCCGGCCCCGGGGCCCCTGGGGGATGTCGATGAGGGGGAACATCCAGTCGCACACCCCCAGGGACTCCTTGGCGAGCTGCCGCTGTTGGATCCGGGCGGCGGCTTCGGCCTTGCCCGCCAGGGTGGTCATGTCGGCCGCCTGCGCGCTGCCCCAGAACCGCGCGGCGATGCCCCGCAACACTTCGCTCGAGATGTGGGCCTCGGGCACGCCCTTGGCCCAGCTCGACCACTGGGACAGCATCAGCCCCGCCTCGTGGAGCTGCTGAATGGGCTCGCGAGGCTCGAAGGGGTAGAGCAGGGTGTTTACCGTGCAGTAGCGGGGGTCGTAGGGGTCGCTGCGGACGTGGAGCTGCTCGGCCCGCCCCCCCCGCAGCCGGGCGGCGGTGGGGGCGCCCTGGGACAGCAGCCAGCCGAAGCCCTCCCGCTGGGACGTGGCGTGCACCAGCGCCTGGATGAGCTCCAGGCTTCCCACCTGGGAGAGGTCGAGGCCGGTCTCGCGCGCGGGGAGCAGGCCGGCGTCCCGACACCGCAGCAGCCAGTCGAGCAGGGCCTGCAGCTCCCAGGTGTCGAGCCCGTGCTCATCGCACAGTCGGTTGGCCAGAAAGGGCACGTCGGTGTCCTGGCCGTAGTACCCCCAGGCGTGGCTCAGGTAGAAAAAGCGCGACTGGCACATGAACTTGCCCCGGGTCCCGTCGGCGGCCCGGTAGCGCACCCGCAGGCAGTGACCCATGCAGCCGTAGCAGGGGGCCTTCTTCGTCTGGGGGCCGTGGGCCATGAAGTCCATGCCCCAGACCTTGACGTTGCCCCGCTGGTAGCTCCGGATCTGGCGGTCCAGACGCCGCAGCGCCTCCCGATCCGCCACCGGGATCCGGCGCTGCGAGCCCTGCACTCGGATGGCCTTGAGCCCCTTGGCGCCCAGCACCGCGCCCATGCCGCCGCTGCCGCTCGCATCCCCCTCGGCAAATACCGTGGCCAGGGGGACGCGGTTTTCCCCGGCCGGGCCGATGGCCAGGCCGCGGGCGCGCGGCCCCGCCTCGCGCTTCAGGGCGTCCAGGGTCGCCACGGTGGTCGATCCCCACAGCTCCCCGGCGGGCCGGATCGTCACCTGATCGTCTCGGATGTCCAGCAGCACCGGCGACTCGGCGCGGCCCGTCACCACCAGGCCGTCGTAGCCGGCGAAGCGCAGCTCCGCCCCGAACCGGCCGCCCAGGTTCCCGTAGCAGAAGCGATCCCGACCGTCGGGGGCGTTGCCCGTGGCGGGCGGTAGCGGGGACTTGCCGAAGATCCCCCAGCGGGAGCCCCCGAGCCCCCCGGGCGCGCCGCAAAGCGGGCCCACGGTGATGATGAGGGCGTTTTCCGGGTCGGTGAAGCGGGCCGCCGGTGGCACCTCGTCGAAATACAGGGCCGTGGCCAGCCCGCGCCCCCCCAGAAAGCGGGTCGCATACTCGGCGGTATCTCGCGTGCTCACGCGGCGGTTGCTCAGATCTACCCGGAGGATTCTTCCCGCGTAGCAAGGAGAGAGAGAGGAGGAGTCTTTCATGGAGTTGGCGTGCGTGGACGGGGAGGTCAAGGCGGCGACGATTCGGCGGCCGGGAAGTCGATGGTGACGGTGGTGCCCTCACCCACCGTGGAGTCGAGCCGGAGGGTCCCGCCGTGATCGGTGACCAGGCGGTGGCAGACGAACAGGCCGAGCCCGGTGCCTTCGCCCACGTCCTGGGTGGTGAAGAACGGATCGAAGGCGCGGCGACGGACCTCGGGGGTCATCCCGCAGCCCGGATCGCGGCACTGGATCCGGACCCCGTCTGCGGTGACCTCGGTGGACAGCTCGATCACGGACGGCGTGGTGTCGGCGCGCTGGGGGGGGCGCTTCCCGATCTCGGCGGTCGGGGTGGTCTCCGCTGCGGTCGGGGTGGTCTCCGCTGCGGTCGGGGTGGTCTCCGCTGCGGTCGGGGTGGTCTCCGCTGCGGTCGGGGTGATCTCTTGCGCGGCCTGGGCGGTCTCCGCGGACGCGCAGGCGGCGTGGGCGTTGAGCACCAGGTGGTGGATCACGCTCTGCAAGTGTCCCGGATCGCACGTCACGGGGGGCAGGCCGGAGGCGAGCGTCAGGCGCAGCTCCACCGTGGGGTCCCGCTTTCGCAGGGCCGCTTCCAGCAGCACCGAGGCGCTCCGGATGGAGTCGTTGATGTCCAGCGGCCCGATGCGCGGAGTGTCCCCGGTGCGGGTGAACACGGTGAGCTGCTCGATGATGTCGCGCATGCGACCCCCGCAGCGGGTGATCCGCTCAGCGGCCTGGTGCACCATGGGATCGCTGGACTGCTCTTGCAGGACGTTGGCGTAGCCCAGCACGGCCGTCAGGGGGCTGTTGAGCTCGTGGGCCACCCCCGCCGTGAGGGTGGCCAGGGCCGCGAGCTTCGCGGCTTGCAGCACCTGGTCCTGCATCTGCTCGCGTTCGCGCAAGATCGCGTCGAAGTCGTGCTTGAGCACGGTCAACAGCGCGTACAGGGGAGCCAGCGGGTCCTGGGGATCCTCGGGAGGCTCCGAGAGGCCCGGCTGCTGCCAGTTGATGGTGCCGGCGTAGCGGACCAGCCGCTGGATCTGCTCGTCGAGGGTTTGGCGCGACACCACGGGTGCCGGCGCTCCTTCGGCGTTGGTGGGCTTGGCGGCCACCGCCGGCGGGGGCGCGGCACCCCTGGCGCCCTCTTCGCCGTCCGCTTCGGGGGGCGCGGCACCCCTGGCGCCCTCTTCGCCGTCCGCTCCGGAGGCCGTGGCGGAAAGCGGCGCGGTGGGCAGCGGCGCGGTGGATTGTGCGCGCAGCGCGTGCGCCCGTTCGATGGCCAGCTCCCGGTTGGCCTCCACCAGGAAGGGGAAGGGAAACATGTGGGTGCCCAGCCGCGTGGCGGCCACCACCGGCCGCGAGTCGCTGGCGATCACCACGCCGTGGCAGCCAAGGCGGCGATGCAGCGCCATGATTTTGCGGTAGTACTGCACCAGGGCCCGCCACTCGATGTGCTGCAGCTCCGCGTCGTCGCAGACCTGCAGCAGGCCGAGGCGGTCGGCGCAGCCCGACTCGTGGAGCACCCGCTCGAGCAATGCGAAGTAGGGGGTGACGTGCTCGTTGCGCATGTGCCCGGCCGCGCGCTGCACCAAGATGCAGTCATCCTCGATCTCGAAAGAGACGCGGTATCCGGCGCGAGCGTACCTCCATGGCGTTCCCGGGGCGTCTTGGGTGGGAGCATCGCGGGGCCGGGTCTTTTGGCGGGTCAGCCAGGTGTGGGCCTCTCGGGCGGCGGCGGCGTAGTCCGCGACGTACGCCAGGGGAGCCTGGGGTCGGCTCACCAGGGCGCGGGTCGCGCTCAGGATCCAGCGAAACAGCGGGTGGCCGCCGTAGCCCCAGAGTCCCTGGAGCTGGCCCCGGTCGACCTCGCGGGTGAGCTCCGCGATGAACCGCGCCCGGCCCGGCCGGGACTGGCGCAGCGACACATGGTCGTAGCACCGGATCTCGCAGTGGGGGCGATCGGCCAGCCCCGCTTGCTCCAGCACGACCCGGCGCTGCTCGAACAGCCGCGAGACCCCGGCGGCGCTCGAGCGTCCGACGGGCGTGCTGTGCAGGATCCCATCCCCGATGACCTGGAACGAGATCGCGTACTGGTCGGTCAGGTGGATGCTCTGCCATTCGGGTCGTTGCTCGACCGTCAGGCCGGTGGCCGGGCAGCGCGACAGCCTGGGAGGCGGCGAAGGGTTGGAAGCGACCACGTGCACGGTTCCTTGTCTGCGAAACCAGCCTCAGTCCAGGGGGGCGAAGACCTCGATCCCGGCGCTCAACCAGAGGACGCCGCCCATGATCACCGCCCCGCGCCACCGGGTCAAGACCGCATATTCCACCCGGGATAGGGGAGCTCGCAAGAAGGCTCCCGCAGGTCGAAACGCATGGGAGCGGGCAGGGGTGGCCACCCGCTGAACAGAAACGACCGATCCCTTCGGCGCTCCAGCGGAGGCGGTGCGAGCCGGGCAAGTTGCGTGATTCCGATATGATCGTTGTGATCGCGTCTTTGGCGACGAGCGGGGAACCGGTTGCGTTTTGCCTGGTCTGGTCTTTGCAGAGGAACCGCTGCGGCGCTGCGAGACATCCGCGACGGACGAATCATCCGATCATCCGAATCCGAAGCTGGCGCGAGAGCGAGAGCAAGACCATGACCATGCCCAACACCGCCTTCGACAGATCGAACGCTCATCAAGCCCGCCGACCGGGCCCGGCTCGCGGGAAGCCCACGGGGGAGCCGAGTGGCCCACTGCATCACCGAGCGCATCCGGAGCCGGCCGAGGCGGTGCCCCCCCGGGAGTCGGATCCCGTGCTGCGGGCCCTGGTGGTGGAGGATGACCCCGGCGTCCGCGCCGCGGTCTCCCGGCTCCTGTCTGCGGCCGGCTTCGCCGTGCGGGTCGCCGAGGACGGCGCCGAGGCCATGGGGTGGATGGAGCAGGAGGGGTTCGAGGTCATCCTCAGTGACATCAGCATGCCAAACCTGGATGGCATGACGTTGCTCTCTCGGGTGCGCGAGCAGGACCGGGACCTGCCCGTGATCCTCATGACGGGCATGCCTACCCTGGACACTGCCATCCAGGCCGTTGACGATGGCGCGTTTCAGTACGTGACCAAGCCCTTCGACCCGGTGGAGCTCTGCGAGGCCGCCACCCGGGCGGCGGGCTACTATCGCATTTCACTGCTCAACCAGCAGGCCCTGGCCCTGATGGGCAGGGCCCCTTCGAGCCCGCAGGAGCGACGCGCGCTCGAGGAGCGGCTCAAACGTGCCCTGGAGACCCTGCAGATGGCCTACCAGCCCATCGTGCGGGCCGAGGACGCCACGCCCGTGGCCTACGAGACCCTGATGCGCCCCCAGGACGGTCATTTCCCACACCCCGGCGCCTTGCTGGGTGCCGCCGAGCAGCTCCAGCGCCTGGAGGACGTCGGCCGCCGCACCCGGGAGCTGGCCGCGGCCACCATGACCGCGGCGCCGGAGCGGGGGCTGCTGTTCATCAACCTCCACCCCGAGGATCTGCTCGACGAGGGCTTGTACCGGGAGGACGCCCCCCTGACGCGGATCGCGCCGCAGGTGGTGTTGGAGATCACCGAGCGGGCCTCACTGGCCGACATCGGTGACGTCGGACCGCGGATCCAGGCGCTGCGGGCGCTGGGCTTCCGGATCGCGGTGGACGACCTCGGGGCGGGCTACGCGGGGCTTTCCAGCTTCGCGATGCTGCAACCCGAGTTCGTGAAGCTCGACATGTCCCTGGTCCGTGACGTGGATTCGAACCCGCTCAAACAGCGCCTCGTCCGGTCCATGACCGAGACGTGCCGGGAGCTGGGGATCCAGGTCATCTGCGAAGGAGTGGAGACCCACGCCGAGTGGGCCGCGCTGCGCGACCTCGGCGCCGAGTGGCTGCAGGGCTACCTGTTCGCCCGCCCGGGGCCGCCGTTTCCCGAGATCCTCGTCGGGGGCGGCCTGCCAGGGAGCGGGTAGCGGAGGCGCTGGCTATGGGACCAGGTCAAAATTAATTCGCCATCTGGCACGCGATCCATCGCGGCTGGCT
>CAYFWA010000463.1:0-6005 GCA_964346625.1 uncultured Myxococcales bacterium | reverse complement strand
GCCCCCCGCCGCGCCGACCCGCGACGCCCCGCCCCGCGGCGCGCGGGCTCCGATCCCGACCTGCCAGTGCGGCGCCAGACGAGCCCTGCCGTGGTGCCCGGCGCCACAGGGCCCCCGGTGGGCGGTGAGGGCCCCGAGCCCGACTGCTACGATCCCAAGACGCGCTCGGCCTTCGTGGATCCGGACCGCACCTTCGGAAAGGTCGTGCTCAAGGGGACCTTCATCGACCCGAAGGAAAAGCTCGCGCGCATCGTGAACATCGAGCCGAGCTCCCCGCTGGACCTGTGCCAGCTCACGTTTTTGCGCCAGCGCTTCGATCGGCTGGGCTACTACACCCAGGTGAAGGAGGAGCCCCTGGGCAAGAAGGTCAACATCATCGTCGAGCTCACGGCCATCGAGCACGTGCGCCACGTCTACATCCGCAACAACTGGCCGCTGTTCGAGGACGAGGTGCTCCGCCGGGTGCGCTACCGACCCGGGACGCGGCTGCCCCCGAAGAACATCCGCAAGCAGGAGTTCGCCCGCCAGAAACGCCGCCTCCAGGAGTTTTTGCGCAAGGAGGGCTACTTCAAGAGCGATCTGAAAATCGTGGTGGAGAAAACCGATCGCCCCAACGTGGTGAACCTGCTCATCGAGCTCGACAAGGGGAGCAAGTATCACCTGGGCCGGCTGCGGGTGCAGGGCAACCAGGCCCTGTCCAAAGAGCGGATCCGCTCCGTGTTCGAGCACAAGATCCTGTGGTGGAAGCGGGCCTTCACCACCACGCGCTTCAAGGAGGACATCCGCGAGCTCACCAAGCTCTATCACAAAAAAGGCTACCCCGGCGTGCGCATCCGTCACGACTTCAACGTGAAAAGCAGCCTGGACCACGACAAGAAGCTGGTGAACATCAACCTCACCATCCGCGAGAACAAACGCATCAGCGTCGTGTTCGAGGGAAACGATGAGCTGGAAAAGGGAAAGCTGAAAAAGGCGCTCACCTTCAGCAGCGAGGGCTCCTACGACGCCTACGAGATCCGCCAGAGCGCCCGGGCCATCGGGCGGGAGTATAAAAAGAACGGGTTTTTCCTGGCCTCGGTGGCGGCCCGCCGAGAGCGGCTGTCCTCCGAGGAGGATCAGATCACGTTCCGCATCGAGGAGGGGCCTCAGCTCCGGGTGCGCTCGGTGGCCTTCCGCGGGAACCAGGTGTACTCCGACAAGAAGCTCCGCTCGGTGGTGGTCACCAAGGTCTTCCCGCGCCTGGGCGCCATCGGCCTGGGCAGCGGCGGCTTCATCACCGACCGTCAGCTCCAGCAGGACGTGAAGCGGGTGCGGGACCACTACCGCAAACAGGGCTACCTGGACGCCGAGGTCTCGGGCACGGTGGCGGTGAAGTCGGACGCCTTCGACCACCTGGGCGTGCAGGCCATCGACGCCGTGGCGCGGACGGCCAAGGACACCGGCACCATCCACGTCCGCTTCACCGTGAAGGAAGGGCCGCGCTACCTCATGGACCGCGTGGTGCTCGAGGGGCAGCCGGCCAGCATGACCGACGCGCTGCGCAAGGCCCTCACCCTGAAGGCGGACGCCTACTTCACGCGGGACCGCTTCGCCTCGGACCTGGAGAAGCTCAAGCGCCACTTCGCCAACCGCGGCTACCCCTACTGCCTCATCAAGGGGACCGTACGCAAGAGCCAGCGCCGCCCCGAGCAGCAAGGCAAAGCCTGGATCGAGGTGACCTACGAGCTCGAGCCCGGGACCCGCGTGAAGTTCGGCGATATCTTCATCCGCGGCAACCACAAGACGGTGGGCTCGGTGATCCTGCGCGAGCTCAAGTTCGAAAAGGGGGAGGTCTTCTCGCTGTCCAAGGTCGAGACCGCCCGTCGCAACCTGCGGAGCCTGGGGATCTTCCGCGCCAGCCGCATCGAGTTCATCGGGCTGCGCAGCCGTGAAAACCCCGTGCACGTGGTGGTGATGCTCACCGAGCGCTTCGACGACTACGGATCGCTGGAGTTCGGCGTGGGCCTGTCCACCGACAACCTGTTCTTTTTCTCGCTGGCCTACCGCAACCGCAACCTGTTCGGCTGGGGCAAGGAGCTCGAGCTCAAGGGGGAGGTGGGCAACGAGATCCAGTACGGCCGGGTGACCTACAAGGATCCGCGCTTTTTCGGCACCCGGCTGACCTTCGACGTCAGCGCCTTCATCCGGCGCGAGCAGACCGAGCGGCTGGGGGAGCTGCTCACCTTCGGTGGCTCGGTGACTCTGCTGCACCGGGTGACGCGACACCTGCAGTGGTTCGTGCGCTACCAGCTCAAGCGCGTCCAGCGCCAGGAGGAGCTGCGGCGGGTGGCCGACGTCACCGACGAGGCCCAGCGGGTGGACAGGTTCACCGACGTGGCCTCCCTCGGCCCCACGGTGGTCTGGGATCGGCGCGACAACCCCCTGGTCCCCAAAAAGGGGTTCAAGCTCACCGGCTCGGTGCGCGTGGCCTCCCGCTACCTGGCCTACCCGCTACGGTCGGCCAACTTCGTGCATTTGCACTTCTCGGGCCAGGGGCTGATCCCCCTGCCCGCCGGCATCGTCCTCGCGCTCGGCCTGCGCTACGACCACGGCATCCCCTTCGGCGAGAATCCGATGCTGCCCAAGACCGAGCGGTTCTTCGCCGGGGGCGACACCACCGTGCGGGGCTACGAGGAGGATCGGCTCCGCACCGAGATCATCTGGAGCGACCTGTCGCCCTTCGACCAGGGTCCCCGCGTGTACCGGCTCAAACCCCAGGGCGCCAACATCCGCATGCTCATGAACCTGGAGCTCATGGTCCCCATCTGGGAGGTGTTCAGCATGCCCATCCTCGGCGTGCTCTTTTTCGACGCCGGCACCCTCACCAACGCCTGGCAGACCGTAGAGCTCGACGACATCAAGACCTCGGTGGGCGCCGCCCTCCGCCTGGTCACCCCCGTAGGCTTCATCAGCCTGGAGTACGCCGTCCCCTTCCAGCCCGGCCTGGGCACGGACCCCACGGGACGTACCCATTTCAACTTTGGATTTATATTTTAGCTTTTTGACTTTGGATTCGTCTTTTCCTGTTTCCCGAAGCGTTTCTTCTCAGCCTCGGAGCCGGCCACCTGTCCCATCCCCCCGCAGCTTTGCTTGCCGCCGGGAGGCCGCCCTTTGGGCGGCCTCCCGGCGGCAAGGAAAGCAACAATACAAAGCTCTCCCGAGCCACCACCACCTTCCCCCCATCATCACGCCCCCCAAGCTCCGGTAAAAGCACCTTCCCACCCGACCCGACTCCCGACTACTTCTTCGGCACCAGATCCAACGCCCGCACCATCGCCGCCACCGTGTGCTGCACGTAGTCGATCCGCACGTCGTACTTGATCGGGCTCTTGCGGATCGCTCCCACCGTGTACTTCGGCCGCGCGAACAGGTACGCGTTTTCCCGCCGCACCTGGTGCCGCACGATGTACTTGAAGGCCCGCACGATCTGCGCCGCGATGGTCCCGCTGGTCTCCCCCCGGTGCCTGCTCAGGTCATACGTGGAGACCATCGCCTCGGTCCGACTCCCCGCCGGCGTCAGGTGCGGCGGGAAAAACGGCGTGATCCCGTATCCCCCCTCGTAGTCGGCGAAGTGATCACTGGCGTCGAACTGGTGACGCCGCTGAAACCGCGCAAACTCGTAACAGAACTCGGCGTAGCGGTCCTTCTTGAGCGCCGGCCACGCCTCCTCGGCGGCGATACACGTCCAGTGGTCCTCGCCGAACAGGAACTTCATGGGCAGCGGCCAGTAGTTCTCCCCCGTCAGGTAGTCCAGCGCCTTCTCGGTGGCCTTCTTGTAGCGCTCGTCGCCGAGCAGCTTGTAGGCCATGGCCAGCGCCAGGGCCGCCTCCCCCGAGTAGTACAGCAGCTTGTCCTTGCACTTGCGCTGGTGGGCCGCCACGTCGTAGCGGTGACAGAACTCCCCGTCGTCGCGCTGCATGTACACCAGGAAGTTGGCCAGCCGGCGGGCCAGATCCCGGTAGCGGGTGTCGCCGGTCTGGCGCTGGTACTCCATGATGCCCACCAGGGTCAGGGCCGACGAGCCCAGATCCGTCTGGTGCCCCCGGGCCACACACACGTAGTCCCGGGCGCTGTCCTTGCAGCGGCCGCGCTCCACCATGTTGCCCAGGTACTTGATGGCGATCTCCGCGCCCTCCTTGAACTTGCGGATCTGGGCGTCGCTCACGCCCTCGCGCCCCTTGAGCTTGCCGTAAAGGAGCGCCAGGGCGAAGGTGGTCCCGGAGTGGCGCGGGAGGCTGTAGCCGGCGGCCTGGTAGTTGTCGGTGAGGGGGTAATAGATGTACTTGAACTGGCCGTAGGCCAGGCGCCGGTACACCGTGCGCGTAGTCCAGCCCGGCGCCAGGATGTGGGTGTGGAGCTTGGTCTGGGTGTTGGGCTTGAGGGCGTAGCGCATGGGGACCTGGGCCCGGCGTCGCATGAGCTGCCGCAGGATGTAGTTGCCCCCGGCGACGCAGGCGTCGATCACGGCCTTGCGGTCGAGCTCCGGCGGCGGGGTGTTGCCCCGGTACACGGGCAGCGGCGGGCCGCGCTTGCCCGCCTTCTCGTCGAACGGCGCCTCCACGAAGCCTGCCGTGCGGAACCGGAAGTAGGTCTTGTCCACGTCCTTCCACTTGCCGTCTTCCCAGAGGCCGAGCTGGCGGGCCAGCAGCTCGTCGGCGTCCCGGATGTGCAGCCCCGCCTTGAACTCCTTGACGAACTTGAAGGGCTGGTACCCGGTGACCAGGCCCCGCCGCAGCAGCTCTTCGGGGTCCAGGTAGGCGGTCTTGCCCCCGGCGCGCACGCCGAGGCCGTCCACGCCCGGGATCAGGGAGATGGCGTGCAGGATCTCGGGGAAGGTCACGATGGGCCCGCGGCCCTGGGCCACGTCCACCTTGAAGCGGGTCTGGCGCTTTTCCCGGTCCGGCAGGCCGGTCACCGCCTCGGTCTGGCGCACCTGCTCGGCCGCCGCCCGCAGGGCGTCCCAGATCCGGGTGGGCACCGCCGAGCGGTACTCGAAGGGGGCCTTGCCCCGGTGGTAGAGCCGCACGAACACCGGCCCGGGCACCCGGCGCTGCAGCGCCTCGTGCCGCGGATCGTCCGGCAGCGGCGCGTCGGTGTCGCGGGCCGTGGCCAGCAGGGCCATGGCCTCGGCCCGGGCGGCCGGCGGCAGGCGCTGGGCCGGGGGGATCCGCGCCCAGTAGTAGACCCCGTAGTAGATGGCCAGCAGGGCCAGCACCGCGAGGGCAGAGGCGGTGATCACCGGGTGGCGGCGCGCCTGGCACAGCATCTGGCCCGCCATGTCCCGGGCCAAGTGGGCGAGGGAGCGCGCCTCCTGGCGCGTGGCGGAGCCGTCGCGGGTCTCGCGGCCGCTCATCGCGCGAAGTACTCCCGCACCTCCCGCTTGTACAGGCGGTGCAACTGGAACGCCCCGGGCAGGCCGAAGTAGGGGATCACCACGGCGATGCCCACGAAGGTGGCGTAGCTCGCGCCCTTGCCAAAGGCACCGTAGACGCCCTTGAGGTAGGCCACCGCCGCGATGAGCATGGCCACCAGGGTGAAGGTCAGCCCCACGAGGACGTAGCCCACCACCAGCCCCAGCAGGCGGCCGAGCTTCTGGTGGAACAAAAGCAGCAGCCCCGTGAAGATCATGAACATGGAAAGCAGGCCAAAGCCCCAGCGCAGGGCCGCCGAGTAGGGCGGCACCACGTGGGTGAAGAAAAACAGGTACAGGCAGGCCATCCCGATGTCGAGGCCGCCGTAGATCCGCATGATTCGCTCTGCCATGGGCTCGCACCTCCGCCAGGTTCGGGCGGAGTCTACACGAACCCCGGCCCGGGGGCAGCCCCCTTTCGGGACTCTGCTGTCCGGCACCCAATTTCGGCTCCGGCCCGTGGCGGCCCGCGGCTCCGGCCCGTGGCGCCCCGCGGCTCCGGCCCGTGGCGGCCCGCGGCTCCGGCCCGTGGCGGCCCGCACCACCCCCCCCGGTG
>CAYFWA010000462.1:0-6005 GCA_964346625.1 uncultured Myxococcales bacterium | reverse complement strand
GGTTGGTGGTTGGTGGTTGGTGGTTGGTGGTTGGTGGTTGGTGGTTGGTGGTTGGGGGGCGGGGAGGTCTCGGGGGCGTCTTGACTCTGACCCCGGCTGCGGTACTGTCCTCGCCATGTCAGACGATGCTCAGCACCGTAGTAGAGGTGAGGAGGCGGGTCCGGTTGGTTCATCTAGGCCGGCGGGTGGCCTCACCTACAAGGACGCCGGCGTGGATATCGACGCGGGCAACGAGGTGGTGCGCCGGATCCGCCACCTGGTCGAGTCCACCCAGACCGAGGGCGTGATCTCGGAGTTGGGGGGCTTCGGCGGCCTCTTTGCCCTGCCGCCGGGGTTGACAGAGCCGGTGCTGGTTTCGGGCACCGATGGCGTGGGGACCAAGCTCCGGCTCGCCTTCGACCTGGGCCTTCACGACACCGTGGGCGTGGACCTGGTGGCGATGTGCGTAAACGATATCGCGGTGTGTGGTGCCAGGCCGCTGTTTTTCCTGGATTATTTCGCCACTGGCGAGCTGTCGCCCGAGCAGGCCCACGACGTGATCGCGGGCATCGCCGAGGGGTGCCGGCAGGCAGGCTGTGCTCTGCTGGGCGGAGAGACGGCCGAGCTGCCGGGGTTTTATCCCCCCGGGGAGTACGAGCTGGCGGGCTTCGCCGTGGGGGTGGTGGAGCGGGCGGCGATGATCACGGGCGAGGCCGTGGCCACCGGGGATCGGGTGCTGGGCCTCGCGTCCTCTGGGCTGCACTCCAACGGCTACTCGCTGGCGCGCAAGGCGTTGCTCGAGGTACAGGGGCTCCGGCTGGATGCGCAACCCGCGCCGCTGACCCAGCCCGTCGGCCAGGCGCTCTTGACGCCCACCCGGATCTACGCCCGGACCATCGGGGCGCTGTGCGCCCGGCTGCCGGTGCACGGCTTCGCCCACATCACCGGCGGAGGGCTGGTGGACAACCCCCCCCGGATCCTGGGCCCGGGCCTGACCATGGTGCTCGAGCCCTCGCGGTGGACGGTACCGCCCATCTTCGAGCTGATCGCTGGCGCGGGGGTGTCCGCAGAGGAGATGCGTCGGACGTTCAACCTCGGCATCGGCATGCTGGTGGTGGTGGACCCCCGGCACGTGGACGAGGCCCGCGTCATCGCCGAGGCCCAAGGGGAGACCGTCTTCGACGTCGGGGAGGTGGTGGCCGCGGGCGAGCAAGAGGGCGGGGTGATCTTCCGGTGAGCGGGTCGTGGCCGGGAGGGGCTCGGCTCTTCGCCGCGCTCCACGAACACCCCTGCTCCCAGGCCGAGGACGCGGCGCGCCGGGCAGCCGCGGCCGGTCCCTTGCGGTGCGTCTCGGCGTGCCTGCTCGGGATCCCGTGCCGCTACGACGGCGGGTCCAAGCCGCTGCTCGATCTCGCGCAGCGGTTGGGCCAGCACCGCCCGCTGCCGCTCTGTCCGGAGGTCCTCGCAGGCCTCGGGATCCCGCGACCCCCCATGGCCTTCGTCGGCGGCGACGGGGAGCAGGCGCTGCTCGGAGGCGCGGTGTTGGCCGACGTTCAGGGCCGCGACTGCACACCCGCGCTGCGCCTCGCGGTGGCCCGGGCCCTGCGGATCGTGCGCGCCGCGCGGTGTGAGCAGGCCCTGCTCAAGGAGCGCAGCCCCTCCTGCGGTGTGTGGCAGACCCACGCGCGAGAAGGGGGCCTGCGCGAGGGGTGCGGGATGCTCACCGCTGCCCTGAAACAGGCCGGGATCGCGGTGGAGTCGGACGAGCAGTATCCCTGCCCTTGACCCGGATCGGGTTCCCCCGAAAAATTGGGGTATGTTGCGGCGACGCCCCGAGCCCACCCCCTGGGACCGAACCTGCCCGGGATTTCGGCGTGCCATCGCCGAGGCCGTGGCCACCGGTGAGCTGCCGGGCTGGGTGGCCCGGCATCTGAACCGCTGCGCCGCCTGCCGGCGGGGGCTGGCTCACGTGGTGGGGCGCGCAACCCCGCTGAGTGAAGCCGGGCAGGGGCTCGCCGAGCAGGTGGCCTTCGTGGCCCGGGTCCGCAGGCTCGCGCGGGATATCGTGCGGGAGCGGCGGCGCTCGGTGATCCGGCACACCGCGAGCCGGCGGCTGGATCGGTGGCGCGTGCGCCTGCAGGCCGACTGGCGGGTGCCCGCGGCCATGGCGCTGCTGCTCGCCCTGGCCTCGGCCGGGCTGGCGGTGTGGCTGATCATCACCGGTCCGTCCCTCAGCCCCACCTCGCCGCCTTCGCCCTGACTTGCTCCGTCGTCTCCACCGACGCGACAGCCGGATCGCTGCGCGGGGACGCCAGCGGGATCGCCGCCCGGACGAACGTATACCCGCGGTAAATACGAGGCGGATCAGCAACAAGCTGGGAAAAGAAAAGCGGGCCTGGGACCGGCCCGGGGGTCGAGGCGGGGTCTCGAAAGGCTGCTTACTCGATGCAGTCCTTGGCGGTGGGGTTGTTCTTCATCGCCTTCTTGAAGCTCTCGACCGCGGTCTTGCAGCCCTTGGCGATGGCGGCCTTGGAGGCCTCGGAGCCCATGGCGGCGTCGATGCCCTTCCTCCAGGCGTCGATCATCTTCTTGTAGGCGGCCTCGGCCGGGCCCTTGGCAGCCGCCGGCAGCTTGCCGAGGTAGCACTTGTAGATCTTGATGTACTCGTCACACTCCTTGATGCCGAGGGTCTCACCGCCCCCGTCACCACCGCCCATCTCACCCATCGGGGCGTCCATGTCCATGGCGTCCATCGGGGCGTCCATGTCCATGGCGTCCATCGGGGCGTCCATGTCCATGGCGTCCATGGCCTCGCTCATGGCCTCCATGCCGCCGGTTCCCTCGTCTTCCTCACCCTTCTTCTTCTTGCAGCCGGCGAAGACCATGCTCATGGCAGCGATCACGGCAAACAGAGTCATTGCGCGCTTCATTTTCAAAATTCCTCCCTGTGTAATGGGTGTCTTTTCGACCCGGTGTGCTGGTTTGCCCAGCGTTCCCTACTCGTCGACCGTGGAGAACCATTATTTCGGCGTACCTGCCGAGCAATTCCACGGCCTGTGCGATTTGAGCCGCTACTTTAAGTCCACCCGACCGAATCTGTCAAGCCCGGAAGGCAAGCGGTGAAATTCTGCACTGCGAGGGGGTATCGGTTGTCCCGCCCGGTTGTCCCGCCAGGGGGGGAACCCCTCGAAACGACTGGGCGGCAGGGATTTTGGGGCGAAGGTGCTTGACCAGGGGTGCTCCCGGCCGCTAGAGGTTTTTTCTGGATCCGTTGAGGTGAAACCCCATCTGCCGGGATCGGTCGCGCCACCTGCTTGGCGCGCCGCGTTACGGCCAAAGCGAGGTAGAATCGATGAAACGTTGGGATTCGATCGGTATGGTTGCCCTGCTGGCGGCCGCGTGGCTGGGGCCGGGTTGTAAGCAGAGTGACCCGAAGACGGCGAGCGGAGATCAGGCGTCCACTGGCATGAGCGCCGACGGGAAGCATCTTGGGAAGGCCTTCACCGTGAAGACCAAGATCGATCTGGAGAAGGTCGTGGACTCTCCCAAGCAGTTCGAAGGCAAGCGTGTCCGGGTGGCCGGGATCGTCACCGCGCACTGTCACCACCGCCGCGCCTGGTTCGCGCTGCGCACCCGGGTCGACAGCCCCAAGATGCTGCGCATTCAGACTCGCCCGAGGTTCCTGGCTCCCAAGGAGATTTCCCATGGGAAGACCCGCGCCGAAGCGGAGGGGACCGTCGGGGTCCGCACCATCCCGGAGAAGTACGCCAAGCACATGGCCCGTGAGCACGGCCTGTTCGGCGGCTCCCCCGACAAGGTCACCGGCCCCCAGCACGTCGTCACCCTGAACGCCACCGGCGCGACGTTCAAATAATCCCCCCCGCAGCTCCCCCTCTCGGGCCCGCCGCGCGCAGCGCGGCGGGCCCGAGAGGGGGAGCCAGAAGACGAAGCATCTCCGCGTCGCTCCCGCCCATCTCCCCGCAGCACTCCATATCATCCCCCCCCGCAGCGCACGTAGCGCGCCGCCGCGCACAGCGCGGCGGCGCGCTACGTGCGCCAGAAAGGGTATTACTCGACGTTGATGCGCTTGAGGTCGGTGCCTCCCGCATACCCATACGACACGTGCTTATCGAAGCCGTAGACGATGAGGCCGAAGGGGGAGTCGGCGTGGGCGACGTGATAGCCGTCGTTTTGGAGGTTGGGGTCGATGTTGTCGGGCGGGGGCAGGCCCGGCAGGATGAGGGGGAAGCCGAGCTGGCAACGGTGGATCTGGAGGTTGGTGCGGACGTCCGGGTAGTCGGGGCACTGCGCCCGGGTCGTCTGGCACTCGGCTCCCATGGCCTGGTAGTCCAGCAGCACGGGGTTGTCCTCCGGAGAGATGAACACCACGAAATCGAAGGCGTACTTGTCGGGCGTGAGGAAGACGTACTCCGAGCGCCACTGCTCCATGGGGGGCAGCAGGATGAAGGAGGGGTCCCCGCCCGGTAGATCCGCGGCGATGCCGGTGGTGGCTTGCCCGGCCACGAACTGGCCCACGAACACCGGCTGGCTCGAGATGATGGTGAAGTCGCAGACCGTGGGCACCGTCGCGTGCTCGCCCCGCTGGAGGACCAACCGATCATTGGGGGGCGGCAGCGTGGTCACCACCTCGGTTTGATCTTTCGTGGCCAGGATCCGCACCCAGTCGAGCTCCTCCACCACGGAGACGTCGCCGCCGGCGGCCTGCACCGCCGGGGTGCGCGGCGGCATGCGTGCCACCACGAAGCTGTTGCCGGCGGAGGTTATGGGGTAGAGCTGATGCTCCAGGTGGTCGGCGCAGCAGAAGCGATCCGACAGGTCGTCGAACATGGGCACGTCGGAGGCCTCGGAGCCGGAAAACACGGCCACGGGTTGATCGGCCTCGACGGCGGTGCCGGTAAAATCAGCCGCAAAATCAGAGGTCTCCAGGTTCAGTACGTCAAAGGGGCCCAGCGTCACGGAGAGGGTGTCGCCAGCGGCCTGCGCCGGGATCTGCTCGCTGCCCACCGTGGCGGTGGACAGATTGATGGACACGTCGGTGCCTTCGTGGATGCCCACGATGGTCAAAAAGACCCGCAGGTTTCGGTGGAAGTTGGTGCGCGGGTCGTTGGTCTCGGCGATGGTCTGCGGCCAACCCATCACCAGGTACTCGAGGTCCAGCGCGGAGGTGGGCACCAGCAGCGAGGCGTCGTTGGAAAACACCTCCACGTTGTCCAGGGGGTTGA
Organism: uncultured Myxococcales bacterium; assembly: GCA_964346625.1. Taxonomy (GTDB): domain Bacteria; phylum Myxococcota_A; class Polyangia; order HGW-17; family JAJRWW01; genus CAYFWA01. Next base: position 783 of record CAYFWA010000462.1, on the reverse strand, counting down.
ACTGGTAGGCAATGATCGGGACGTTGGACACGACGCGGTAGGCGTTGGAGGTGAGCGCCGTGTGGGTGCCGGTGTCGTAGGTGCCCGGCGCCGAGCCGTCCACCTCCCGGGGGGGGAGGTGGATCACCTGCAGCCCCTGGGGCGGCACCGTCACCCGGCGGATCTCCACCGGCGCCGTGGGCCAGCCGGGGGGGGCGTCGTTGCGCTCCACCCGCACCGTGGCCGGCAGGGCGCTGGGGTTGGACACCACCACCGCGAACTGCTGCGCGGCGGCGTTGAACACCGAGCTGATCACGGCATTGTCCAGGTCCACCGCCCAGTACTCACAGCCCACGTAGCTGCGGTTCTCGGCGGCCTGCTGGCACGCGTCCACGCAGTTTCCCAGGTAGCACACCTCGTTTTCGGACGCGTCGCAGGTAGCCACCTCCACCGTGGTCTCGCCGTTGCCCTGACACTGCACCACCTGCTGGCCCTCGCACAGCAGCGCCCCGGGGTGGCAGCCGATGCACCCGAGGCCCGGGTGGCACACCTGCTCCAGCGCCTCGCAGTCGCGCTCCTGGTAGCCCTGGCCGTCGGCCTGGCAGATCTGTTCCAGAGGACCCTCACAGTAGATCCGGCCGGGCTCACAGGTGGCCATGGGCTCGTCGCTGCACCCGCCAATCAGGGAGCCGAGCCCGGCGACGGTGAGCCCGGCGCCGAGGAGCACGGCGACGAGGCGCGAGCCCTTAGGGGCTCGCGCAAGAATAAGTTCGACGCACCGAGGGCGCCGAGGCGCAATTCTGT
>CAYFWA010000461.1:2655-6006 GCA_964346625.1 uncultured Myxococcales bacterium | reverse complement strand
GGGGGTCGATCGCCCTGTTTTGAGTGCGTCAGCCGGCCGAAACCGCCGCGCCGCGTGGTGGCCGGGCCGCGTCAGTGCGGAAAGTAGGGGACCTTTGCCAAAGGTATGCGGGTTACCGCACTGCCGGAGGCGCCGCGTCGCGCCCTCGCCGCGTTCGGCGTCGCGCCCCTCGGCCCCGCCGGCGGGACCCCCGCGGCGGCACCGGGGCGTGGGCGCGAGCGAGAGGTCCTTTCGCCGTGGCGCGCATTTCCCGACTTGAGCCCGATCGGGCTTCAGGGGTATGATAATCCGGGCTTGGTTCGATAATTCGTGTTCGTTACCCCATAGGAGGAGGATTCCATGAGACATTCCCTGTCCCTGTTGAAAAGCGGCTGGCTGGGCAGCGGCGCTGGCGGGCGCGCTGCGGTCGCTGCGGTGTGCGCGCTGGCGCTGGGCGCGCTGTCGCTCGGTGGCCTGGCGGCCTGCGGCGACGACGACGACAACGGCAACAACGGCAACAACGACTCCGTGTGCGGCGACGGCACGGCCGAGGCCCTCGAGGAGTGCGACGGAGACGACCTGCGGGGGCAGGACTGCGCGTCGTTGGGGCTCGAGGGCGGACAGCTCGCCTGCACGAGCTCGTGCGGGTTCGACACGTCGGGTTGCAGCGGCACGGCCGAGTGCGGCAACGGCGACATCGAGTACCCCGAGACCTGCGACGGCAGCAACCTGGGGGGGCTGGGCTGCCAGGACCTGGGCTACGACGGCGGCAGCCTGTCGTGCGACGCCGACTGTAGCCTGGACGACAGCCAGTGCTACGACGGCGCGGAGTGTGGCAACGGCGTGGTGGAGGCCGGCGAGCAGTGCGACGGCACCGCGCTCGATGGCGCCACCTGCGTCACCGAGGGGCACGTGGCCGGCACCCTGGCCTGCGACGGCGACTGCATTTTCGACGAGTCGGCCTGCGTGGACGAGCTGTGCGGCAACGGGGTGCGCGAGGGCAGCGAGGCCTGCGACGGCACCGACCTGGGGGGTCTGGACTGCATCGATCAGGGCTACGACGCCGGCCGGCTGGGCTGCGCGCCGGACTGCACCCTGATAGAGACCCACTGCACGGACTGCGGCGACGGCGCCTGCGAGGGCATGGGCGGCGAAAGCTGCGAGAGCTGCCCGGCGGACTGCGGCGGCGCCTGCCCCACCTGCGGGGACGGCACCTGCGATGACCCCTTCGAGTCCATGGCCAACTGCCCGGCGGACTGCACCTGGGGCTGCGGCGACGGCACGTGCAACCGGTGGAACGGGGAAAACTGCCTCAACTGCCCCGGAGACTGCGGCGCCTGCCCGAGTTGCGGCGACGGGAGCTGCGATCCGGCCGGGGGCGAGAGCTGCCAGACCTGCGCCACGGACTGCGGTAGCTGCCCCACCTGCGGGGACGGCACCTGCGACACGGGCGAAGACTGCGCCCAGTGCCCCGACGACTGCGGCTCGTGCGTCTGCGGCGATGGCCTGTGCACCGCCGTGCGGGGCGAGGACTGCCAGACCTGCGCGATGGATTGCCCCTGTGCTCCGGTCTGCGGCAACGGCGCCTGCGAGCTCGGCGAGGGCTGTCTGAGCTGCCCGTCGGACTGCGGCGCCTGCCCGCCCATCTGCGGCGACGGCACCTGCGATCCGGGAGAGGGCTGCGAGAGCTGCACCGCGGACTGCGGCGCCTGCCCCGGCGGCGACCCCTGCGGCGACGGCCTGTGTGACTACCACATGGGGGGCGAGGACTGCGACAACTGCTCGGCGGATTGCGGCGTCTGCCCCTGCGGCGACGGAGTGTGCGCCGGGTACGAGACCTGCGAGACCTGCGAGGACGACTGCGGGGTATGCCCCCAGAGCTGCGGCGACGGCACCTGTGACGCGGCCGAGGACTGCCAGAGCTGCTCGGCCGACTGCGGTCCCTGCGCCCAGAGCTGCGGCGACGGCGCCTGTGGGCCCGCCGAGACCTGTCTGAGCTGCCCGGCGGACTGCGGGGCCTGTCCGAGCTGCGGCGACGGGGTGTGCGACCCGGCGGACAACGAGGACTGCCACACCTGCGTGCCGGACTGCGGCCAGTGCCCCGGCTTCGCCGAGTGCGGCGACGGACTGTGCAGCGGCTACGAGACCTGCGGGAGCTGCCCCGATGACTGCGGCGCCTGCACCGGCACCTGCGACGACGGGGTGTGCGACGCGGGCGAGGACTGCCAGAGCTGCCCCGACGACTGTGGCACCTGTAGCGCGGTGTGCGGCGACGGGCTGTGCAACGCTAGCGAGTGGTGCGGCGTTTGCCCGCAGGACTGCGGCGCCTGCGTCACGGTGTGCGGTGATCAGCAGTGCGACTGGTGGGCCGGCGAGACCTGCGCGAGCTGCTTCGTGGACTGCGGATCATGCCCGGGGAGCTGCGGCGACGGCACCTGCGGCGCCACCGAGGACTGCCAGAACTGCCCGCTGGACTGCGGCGCCTGCCCCGGGCAGGGCTGAGCCGAGCCGAGCCGTACAGTCCAGCGGGTCAGAAGCCCGCGTTCGGGTCAGAAGCCTTCCGTCGCGTTAGAAGCGACATCGCCGCTCGATCTCCCGCAGGAACGGATCGCGCCGGCTGCCCAGCTCCACCGCCTGGCTCCAGCCGTAGCGCGCCGCCGCGCAGTCGTGGCGCCGTAGGTGGTAGCGCGCGTTCAGGTAGTAGGTCCAAAGCAGCCACGTCCGCGTGAGGGGGTCGTCGCGGTGCGGCGCGAGCCGGCGCTCCAGCGGGGCCAGCGCCCGGGCCACGTCGGCCGCGTCGCGCCGCACCCGGGCCCGCGGGTCGCCGGCGGGCAGCAGCTCGCGCCACACCCCGCGGGGCACCGAATCGCGCACCAGGTCGTCGCCGATGGTGTCGTCGTCGTACTCGTAGAGCACCGCCCGTCGCGCGAGCTCGGGCGCCAGGCGGGCCGCGTCCAGCGCCGCCGGCCGGTCCACCCCGCGTAAAAGCGGCGCGAGGTGCGGCGCGCGGGCCAGCAGGTTTTCCACGTATCCCGGCTGGCCCAGGTACGTGCGGTGCACGTGATCCAGATCCGGCCGCGCCCCGGCGATCGCCCGGGCGGCCCACACGGCGAAGCCGCTCTGGTAGTAGCTGGTGAGCACCAGGGCGCGGGGCGGGGCCGCGTCGAGCAGGGTCTCGGCGGCCACCTGGGCGCCGTAGGCCTGGCGCAGGTCGGCCCGGGGCACCGAGCCGGCCAGCGCCTGCATCGGCCAGATCACCGTGGAGGCGGCCAGCACCACCGGCAGCAGCCGCGCCCGCGGGCGGCCCGTCGGAAGGGCGGGCCCGTGGGGGATCGCGCGCGCCGCCCCCGCTGCCTCCGCTGCCTCCGCTGG
>CAYFWA010000461.1:2484-2555 GCA_964346625.1 uncultured Myxococcales bacterium | reverse complement strand
CGGGCCCGTGGGGGATCGCGCGCGCCGCCCCCGCTGCCTCCGCTGCCTCCGCTGGCTCTGCTGCCTCCGCT
>CAYFWA010000461.1:0-2384 GCA_964346625.1 uncultured Myxococcales bacterium | reverse complement strand
GGATCTGCTGCCTCCGCTGGATCTGCTGCCTCCGCTGGATCTGCTGCCTCCGCTGGATCTGCTGCCTCCGCTGTCTCCGCTGCCTCCCCCGTCCTTTGAGCCGGCAGCGTCCCCCCGGGGTCTGCTTCCCGCGTCCCCAGCCAGCTCAGCGCCACCGCCAGCGCTGCGGCCGCCAGCAGCGACGCCACGGCGAGCAAAAGTAGCACGTAGCCCAGCGAGTCGGGATTCTGCGGGTCGAACCCCGCCAGGGCCGCGGCCGCGCCGTTGGCGAGCCCCGCCGTGCCGAGCACGAGGAGCAGCGGCCACAGCCGCCGGCGCAGCGCGAGCAAAAGCAGCCCGGCCAGGGCCGCCAGGCCCACCCCCGCGCCCAGCGCCCGGGCCACCGCCACGGCGGTGACTCCGGCGCGCTCGGACAGCCCGCGCTCCACGCTCTGTTTGGCCGTGCGCTGAAACAGCCGCGCCGACACGGTCCAGCCGAAGCGCTCCAGGGTGTGGGGCGCGCCCCAGTTGACCGTCGGGTGCGCGGTGGAGCGCGCCGGAAGCTGGGCCAGGATCACCATGCCCAGCGCTCCGGCCGCGGCGGCCATCCCCAGCCTCCGCCCGGCCACGCGGAGCCGCGGCCGCGTGGCGCGGCGCCCCTGGCGCCCCTGGCGCCCCTGGCCCACCTGGCGCCCCTGGCCCACCTGGCGCCCCTGGCGCCCCTGGCCCACCTGGCCCGCCGGCCCCTGGCGCAGCAGCGCCGCCAGGGGCACCACCGGCGCGGCGGCCAGGGTGAGCAGGTGGTGGTTGCCCATCCCCAGCCCTGCGAGCCCGCCGGCCAGGATCAGATCCGCGGCGCGGCCGTGCTCCAGGTAGCGCAGCGCCAGGTGTACCAGGCCCAGGTTGATCGCCAGGTTCAACGCGTAGACCTCGGCGCGCACTCCCTGATACAGCGCCGCGGGCGCCAGGCTCAGCCCCAGCGCCCCCATCACGGCCACGGGCCAGACCACCGCGGCCGGCGGCGCCGCCCCCCGCCCCGGAGCGAGGACCCGCCAGATCAGCCGCGCTACGCGCCAGATGGCATACAGCAGCCACACCGCGGCGAGGCTCAGCGCCACGCCCGAGGCGCAGTGCACCCGAAAGGCCACCCCGCCCAGAGGCACCAGGGTGGCCGCCTTGCCAAGCAGCACTGCCAGCGGGTGGCCCGGCGGATGGGCGTTGCCCAGCTCGAAGGAGGCGGCGGCCAGCTCGGAGGCGTCGAGCCAGTGGGGCGCCGGCGCGGCGAGCCCCACCGCCAGCCCGGCGGTGATCAGGAACACCGCCGCGCCCAGCCAGCGCCCCAGCGGGTCGTCGCCGGCGAGGCCGTCGGGCTCGCCGGGCTCGGGCCTTGGCGCCGCGCTGCGGCCCCGCCCGGATGCGGGCTCGGTGCTCATCGGGGCCACTTTAGCAGGTTTGGCCTCGCCTCCGCGGAAGAGAAGTTTCGAGCTGGCCGAGTGGCAAAAGCCGCCGCCCCCGCGAGCCATCGGCACGGGCTCGCGGCAAGCAGGCCAGGTTGACTGGCGCGAAGCGCCGATTGGGGGAGGGGCCCCCGCGCGGCTTTGCCGCGGGGGGAGGGGGGCTGGGACAGCCCCCCTAGAACTTATACCGCAACCGCACCGTGAAGGTGGTGTTGAGCGCGTGAACCTCCAGCGGCGGGTCGCTGTCCCACTCCAGCAGGAAGTTGAGCACCAGCTTGAGCGCCTTGTGCACCTTGAACAGCGCCGAGAAGTCCTCGAGCACCCGCACGTCGGAAAACTCGTCGAAGCGGGGCTGGGCATACACGATGTTGGTGAGCCGCAGCCACTTCTTCACGTCCACCCGCAGCGACACGTAGCTGGTCCAGCGGTGGTTGTAGGTCTTTTCCGGGTGCCGGGCGTCGTGCAGCCCGGCCGTGGGGTGCAGCCCCAGGTCCTCCTGCTCGATATCCTCGTACTCGAACATGTAGCCGCTGCCCACGTGCAGCTCGAAGTGCTCGCGCAGCACCGCCGCCACGCGCACCCCGGCGCCGCCCAAAGCCCGCAGCTCCAGCAGCTTGAACTCGTCGAACTCGAGCTGGGCGAACACCTCGCTGCCCACCCGCTCGTGCCACATGGCCGGCCAGCGGGCGTGCAGAAACCCGTTGTGCAGGTACTTGGTGTCGTCTTTTTGCCCGATGTTGTAGCTGCCCTGCAAAAAGGGGTGGTGCACGCCCCGGTTGTACTCGAGCCGCGCGCCGGCGCCCACCTGCAGCAGGTTCGTGTTGCCCGTCTGCCACAGCACCGACAGGTCCACGAAGCCGTGCACGCCCTCTTTTTTCTTCTTGCTGCGCAGCTTCTCGGTGTTGACCTGGGCTTGCGCCGTGGGCGCCCCTGCTCCCAGCCCCAACC
>CAYFWA010000460.1:2419-6037 GCA_964346625.1 uncultured Myxococcales bacterium | reverse complement strand
GGGACGGGGGGCTGGGGGGCAGCGCCTCGGCCGAGGCGCGCCGGGGGGCCCGAGGGCCCCACAAGGGTCGGCTGCGTGTGGGCATGCGCATGACGCGGCTGCCGCCGAGCTGGACCTACAGCACCGAGACCCTGGAGGAGGCGCCGGACGCGCCGGACGAGCACCTGCGCTCGGAGCACCCCGGCGGGCTCCGGGCCAAGCGGCTGCGCGGCGGGTTCTCCCACCTGGCCTGCCTCAAGGAGCTGCGCCGGCTGGGCATCCCCTTTCAGCGAGCGCCCGCGCGGCGGGGCGTCTGGCTGCCGGTGCGGATCACCGGTCCGCTGCACGGCGTGACGTACAAGGCCCTGTACTCGAAAAAGCCGCCCCTGGTGGACTGCCAGTTCGCCCTCGCCCTCGAGAAGGCCGCCCGCGTGCTCGCGCGCTTCGGGGTCACGCGCGCGCTGTACACCAGCACCTGGCGGCCTCCGCCGCGGCGGAGGGGGCGCCGCATCGGCCACCACCCCCAGGGGCTGGCCATGGACATCAACGAGCTGCGGCTCAAGGACGGCACGCACCTGAGCATCCTGAAGCACTGGGAGAAGCGCTACGGCGGGCCGGGCAATTGCGTGGGGCGGACCCGCACCCGCAAGGGGCGGCTGCTGCGGCGCATGACCTGCGCTCTGGAGCGGGCCCACATCTTCCGCCGCATCCTGTCGCCGGACTCGGACCGGCCGCACAAAAACCACTGGCACCTGTCGGGCGCCGAGATCGGCGAGGCCTTCGTGCGCCGGCGCTGGTGCGGCCGGACGCTGGAGCAACCACTGCCCGGGGATCGGGGCTTTCGCCGCTACTACCGCTGGTACTCCTGCTGGAAGATCCGCAACCCCCGGCGCCGCTACCGCTGCTATCGCTACCGCGCGCGGCGCAAGCCGCGGCCCCCCGTGCGCTACAAGCGCCCGCGGCAAAAGCCCAAGGTGGCCATCTGGCTGCGCTCGCAGCTCGCGCCCGATGACTCCGAGCCGGATCCGGGGTCGCGGTCGGTGGCGCTGTCTGGCGGCGGAGAGACCAGGGACGGCAAGGGGGAGCCGACCCGCGGGAACAGCGAAGAAGGGGGGCCCACCCGCGGGAAGAACGAGACGAGGCGTCGGAATGGGGAGGCGACAACGGGGGAGGGCGGCCGGTGAGCGGAAACGCCCGGCGGGACTGACCAGCTCGATCCGCACCGCAGCTCGATCCGCACCGCAGCTCGATCCGCACCGCAGCTCGATCCGCACCGCAGCTCGATCCGCACCGAAATATCGGTGATACCGAAATGTCGGTGTCGGGCAACCACGCCATTTGGGTACGATTCGGGGCCATTGCACGCACGGCGCTGAAATCCAACGAGATGTCATCTGGCATTCGACGTGCATTGGAAGACGTGCATTGGAAGACGTGCATTGGGATGGAGCGAGACAAGCGAGACAAGTAAGAGACAAGTAAGACAAGGCCAAGGAGACGACCATGACCGATACCGCTACCGATCGTGCCCGGCTGCCCCACTCGGAGGCCCACACCCTCGCGGACCTGATAGAGGCCGGCCCCGGCGCGGTGGTCAGCCGAACCCTGCTCAAGCGTGGCTCGGGCAACATCACGCTGTTCGCCTTCGACCCGGGGGAGGGCCTCAGCGAGCACACGGCGCCCTTCGACGCCTTCGTCCAGGTGGTGGAGGGCGCGGTGGAGCTCACCATCGGCGGTGAGGCCGTCACCGCCACGGCCGGTCAGGCGGTGGTGATGCCCGCCGAGGTGCCCCACAGCGTGCGCGCCACCGCGCCGCTGAAGATGCTGCTGGTGATGATCCGTGAGCCCGCACCCAAGGCCGAATCCAAGTCCTGATCCGGCGCGTAGTCGCGGGCAGCGCGGCGCGAGCGACGCGGACGAGCCCCACGGCCACGGCGCCAACGGCGTCGAAGCTCCGGGTGATGCGGGCGCTGCCGTGGCGAAAGGCTCGCTCCGATGGCGCGCCTGGGCCTGCCCCCTGGGCCTGGTGGCGGCCGTGCTGGGCAAAATCTCCCCCCACCGGCTGCGGATCACCGACGCGTGCACCGACTGCGGGGCCTGCACCCGGGCCTGTCGCTACGACGTGCTGTCTCCCCGGCAGGTGGCCCGGCGTCGTCCCGGCCTGTCGTGCACCCTGTGCGGCGACTGTCTGGCGAGCTGCCGCCACGGCGCCCTGCAGCACCGCCTGCTCGGCCTGTCGCCGGCCGTGTCGCGGACGGTGTTCATGGTGCTGGTGGTGAGCTTCCACGCGATGACCCTGGGGGTCGCGCGGATCTGACAAGCGCGCCTACGGCCGTTCGCAGCAGATGCCAGGGCAGATGCCAAGGGCGAAACTCGAGAAACTCGAGTCAGAGCCCCAGGGCGATGAGCTTCTTCACGCTCAGGTTCAAACCGCCCACCTTCAGGTGCACGTCGTGGACCTTCCACTGGCCCTTGACCCGCACCAGGGACACCAGGATCCGCCTTCCCGCCACCCGCAGCGCTACCTGGGCCCAGGGCCAGCGTGCCTTGTCCCGGATGCGCAGCGCCACCAGCTCGGGGGTGGACGAGGGGCGGGCCTTGGACGGGGCGCCCGAGGCGCGGGGCCGGGGGCGCGGCGGACGCCTGGCGCCTGCGCCGCCTCCCGCCTTGCCCCGGATCTGCTGCAGGAGCTTACCGAGCTGCTTGCGCGACAGCTTGTACCACGCGGCGCGGTTGAAGCCGTAGGAGCAGGCGCGGCGTACGCCGCGCAGATCCCCGGCCAGCAGGGCCAGGCCGAAGCCCGCCACCGGGGCGAGCACGGGCCCCACCTTGCGCAGCGCGCGGGGGCGGCCGAGCAGCGGAAAGCGCACGTCGGCGATGCGCCAGATCTGCTCGGGGTCACGCACCAGCGAGATGGCCACCTCGGTCTTTGCGCCCACGCGCACGCGCAGGCCCGCGAGACCCTTTTTCACGTCGTGGGTGAGCTCCAGCAGCTCGAAGCCGTCCTGGCCATCGGTCCCCTTCGTGGCGGGACGGCGGTGGGGCGCGGCAGGGGCGCCCGAGTCCGAGGCTGCGGCGCGGTCGGGCTTTGGCACCAGGGCGGAGCGGATCCGGCCCATGAAGGGCTTGAACCGACGTCCGAGGATCCGCAGCAGGGGATCGGCCGCCTGCGCCCGCAGCGGCTTGGCAAAGGCGGCCCGAAAGGACGACCTGCTGCCGGACAGCACCGCGTGGCCGAGGCGCAGGGCGGGGATCAGCAGCGCCGCCAGGCGCTTGGTGGAGCGCTGGCGGCCGGCGATGCGGGTCTGTACGTCGTCCAGGTGCCAGCGCCCCCGCTCCTTGACCAGCAGCAGGTGCAGCGGGCGCCCCGCCACGGTGAGGTGGACGCGGACGTGCTCGCGATCCTGGCGCAGGGATTCGAGCGTCACCCTGGGCAGGGAGGCCGCCGCCACAGCGCGGCGGCGGGGCGCCGGCGCGGGCGGAGCGGTGGCGGCGCCACGCGTCCGAGGCGTTTCGGTGCTGGGCGTCCGGGGCGCTTCGGTGCTGGGCGTCCGGGGCGCTTCGGTGCTGGGCGTCCGAGGCGTTTCGGTGCTGGGCGTCCGAGGCGTTTCGGTGCTGGGCGTCCGAGGCGTTTCGGTG
>CAYFWA010000460.1:0-2319 GCA_964346625.1 uncultured Myxococcales bacterium | reverse complement strand
TCCGGGGCGCTTCGGTGCTGGGCGTCCGGGGCGCTTCGGTGCTGGGCGTCCGGGGGGGCGGCCCGCCGCTGCCGCGGGCGGGTCCCCGGCCGCCCAGCAGGGGACGCAGGGCCGCGGGCAGCAGGTCCACCGGCAGGTCGTCGATGAGCGCGGGGGGAATGCGGCGCCACAGGCGCTGGTTCAGGTCGCGTGACGAGACCGCCTGCAGGGTCTCGAACAGTTGCCGGAGCGCTGTGCGCGTCCGCTCGCCTCCGGCCAGCAGCTCGGGCGACAGGCGCGCCGCGACGCTGGCGAGGTGGGCCAGGGGCCCGAAGGCGGCCAGCAGCACGTCGAGGTCGAGGCGCCCGCCCGCCGGCTTGGCGCCGGGCCGGTCCACCCAGCCGGCGTGGATCCGCCAGGTGCCCGCCACGCGTCGCAGGGTGAGCCCCAGGCGGTGGTCGCCGAGCTTCACCACGGCCGAGAGCCGCTCCCCCTGGCGCTCGAAGCGCTCGATGGCCTCCGGTCCGAAAGAGGGGCCCTCCGCGGGGCGGGGACGGGGGGCGGCCCGCGCGCCGTCTTCGTCGTCACCCAGCGCGGAGCGGATGAGCCCCCAGGGCAGCCGTTTCAGATCCCGAGGCTTCAGCCAGCCCAACGAGCGTTTCCACAGGGAGGGCGACAGCAGGCGGCGCAGGCGGCGGTGCAGCACCGCGAGCTGGGCCTTCGAGGGAGCGCCCTGCGGCGCGGAGCCCTGCAGCGCGGAGCCCTGAGGCGCGGAGCCCTGCAGCGCGGAGCCCTGCAGGTTGTGCTGGGTCCAGCGCAAAAGCGACAGCGCCGGGCCGAGGTATCCCAGCAGCTCGCCCAGCGGGTGCCACGCCCCCCCGAGCTGCAGCTCGACCCGGTCCACCGAGTACTGCCCGCTGACCTCCTCGAGGTGAATCTTTGTGGGCAGGGCGCTGCGGGTGATGCTCACGGTGGCGCCGTCCTCGTGCACGGTGCTGCGGATTATGGGCCCCTTCTTGCGTTTCTTTTTCCGGGCGCCCTTGCGCTTGCCGGAGACGCCGCTGTCGGCGAAGGTGCGCAGCTCGTCGTCGGTGAGCCGCTGGATCACCTGGCGGCGGAACCGCGGGGTGGAGATGTTGTGCAGCAGGTAGCGTGAGCCGGTCTCCAGGCCGCGCTGGAGCGTCTTGGCCGCCACCAGCAGCCGCAGCACCCGCGACAGGAGCCTCGTTTTGCCCCGCTGGGCGTAGGCCACGTCGTGCACCCGCCAGCGCCCCCCCTGGTACAGACAGGTGAAGGCGAACCGGCTCTTGCCCCGCCGCACCTTGAGCACGGCGCGATTTCCCTCGGAGTCGAAGGACACCAGCTTGATGCCCGGGGCCTTCTTCTTGTTTCTCTTCTTCGATTTTTCGGCGGCCGCCTTCCCCTTTCCCTTTCCCTTCCCCTTCCCCTTCCCCTTCCCCTTTCCCTTCCCCTTCCCCCGTTTCTTCTTGCCGGAGCCGTCGGCCCCCACCGCGGCCTTGATCTCGCCCTCGGTGAAGGCGTCCCAGTAGCTGGCCAGCCGGGAGCTGGAGTGGCGCTCGAGCTTCTCCTTGTCTCCCTTGCCGAGGGCCGGCACGAACTTCTTGCCCACCAGCTTGGCCACCGACAGCAGCCGGCAGCCGGGCAGACCCCCCGCGGCCATGACCGTCAGGACCAGCGTCAGGACCCGCGCCAGGGCCATGGGCCGCGGCTTGGCGCGGATGTAGGCATCCAGTGGACCCCGGTAATGTTGCATGCCCAGAAGATAGCGCAGTCGAGGCCGGGGCTCCAGCCTCGGGATCAGGCCGCTCACACCTTGTTGAGTGACTGCAGCGCCATCAGGTCGGCGAAGGGGGCCTTGATCTTCAGGCGGCGGCGCAGGTAGGCCTGCTCGCCGCTGAGCTCACCGGAGGACATGGCCTGCAGCGTGCCGGTGTCCAGCTCGTAGCGGATGTCCGGGTCCGGCTCGGCGGCCTCGCGCGGCTCGGGAGCGGACGCCTCGCCGTCCACGAACCGGATCACCCAGTGCTCGTCGCGGTCCGGGAAGTAGTACTCCATGGTCTTGTTCCAGCCGCGGAAGTTGTCGCGCACCTGGGGGAGGCCGAACTTGGCCTGCTCCCGATCGAGCACGGCCAGCAGCGCCTCGCGCGAGAGCTGCTCGGCAGGGGGCCGCCCGAGGCGGGGCAGCCGCCCCCGCAGCCGCCCCTGCAGCCGCCCCCGCAGTCGCCGCAGCGTACCCGTCACCGCCTGTCCTCCGGCGTGCAGCCCGTGGGCCAGGCGCGCGGCGGGCGGGGTAGGCCGGGCGCGCTCGGCCAGCAGCCC
>CAYFWA010000459.1:4438-6041 GCA_964346625.1 uncultured Myxococcales bacterium | reverse complement strand
AAAGAGCGGCACACTTGACCAAGGCGACTTGAGGCCGCCCCGGGGCATTGCCGACGAGCCCGCGGCGGCCCAGGCGGCGGGGGCGGCCCAGGCGGCGGGGGCGGTGGAGGCGGCCCAGGCGGTGGCCTCGCAGCCCCAGGTCCACTCGGTCTACGAGATCGTGCACCGCGCCAGCCGCACCCTGCAGCAGCAGTTCTCCGCGGTTTGGGTGGAAGGGGAGCTGTCGAACTTCCGGCGCATCGCCTCGGGGCACCTGTTTTTCTCCCTCAAGGACGACCGCGCCCAGCTCCCGGCGGTGATGTTCCGCGGCGATGCCCGGCGGCTGGCCTTCGCCGTGGAGGACGGCATCGCGGTTCGCTGCCGCGGGTCGCTGCGCATCTACGAGGCCCAGGGGCGGTTCCAGCTCTACGTGGAGCACATGGAGCCGGTGGGCCTGGGCGCGCTGATGCTGGCCTTCGAGCAGCTCAAGCGCAAGCTGCGGGCCGAGGGGTTGTTTTCGCCCGAGCGCAAGCGCCCCCTGCCGCGGTTTCCCCGGGGCGTGGGCGTGGTGACCTCCCCCACGGGGGCGGCGCTGCGCGACATCCTGCAGGTGGCGGCGCGGCGGTTTCCCACCCGCATGCTGGTGAGCCCCACCCCGGTGCAGGGGGCCGAGGCCGCCCCGCGGATCATCGCCGCCCTGCAGGCCGTGGCCCGGGTGCCGGGCATCGAGGTGATCATCCTGGGGCGCGGCGGCGGCTCCATGGAAGACCTCTGGTGCTTCAACGACGAGGCCCTGGCCCGGGCGGTGGCGGCCTGCCCGTTGCCCGTGGTCTCGGCGGTGGGTCACGAGATCGACTTCACCCTGTGCGATTACGTGGCCGACCGCCGTGCCCCCACCCCCTCGGCGGCGGCCGAGCTGGTGCTGCCGGATCGGGTGGAGCTCGCGCGGCACCTCGAGGCCCAGCGCGAGCGGCTGCGGGCGGCGGCGCGGGGCCGCCTCGACGACAAGCAGCTCCGGCTCGGGAGGCTGGCCCACCGCCTCGGCGATCCCCGCCCCCGGCTGCTGGACGCTCGGGCCACCCTCGAGCAGCTCCGCGGCCGCCAGCAGGCCGCGCTCGGGGGGACCGTGGACCGGCGGCGCCGGATCCTGGCGCGGCTGCGCGAGGGCGTGGCCCACGGTCACCCCCGCTCGCGGCTCACCCAGCGCCGCGGCCTCCTGGAGCGCCAGGGGTCGCGGCTGGAGGCCGCCATGCGGGCGCAGCTCGCACAGCGGCGCCAGCGCCTCGAGGGCGCCGAGCGGGCGCGGCTCGGCGTCGGGCGGACCCTGCTGCAGGGGCCGCGCCGCTCCTTCGCCGTGCTGGTGGCCCGGCTAAAGGAGCTCAGCCCCCTGCAGGTGCTGGCCCGCGGATACGCCCTGGCCATGGACGCCTCGGGCCGGGCGGTGCGTCGCTACACCGACGTGGACGACGGGGATCCGCTGCGGGTGCGTCTGGCCGAGGGCGAGCTGCGCTGCACCGTGCAGGAGGGGGTGCCGCCCGACGAGCCCGTGCCCGGGGGCGGGCCGGCCGCCTTCGGTGTCGACACCGACACGTCGGGGGAGGCGCCCGGCGACTGAGGACGCCTC
>CAYFWA010000459.1:4176-4338 GCA_964346625.1 uncultured Myxococcales bacterium | reverse complement strand
CGAGTGTCCGAGTGTCCGAGTGTCCGAGTGTCCGAGTGTCCGAGTGTCCGAGTGTCCGAGTGTAACCGTTCGGGGCCCCGTAGGGCCGAATAATTGCGCGAAACGGCGATCTGGCGCCTTTCCCTGCAGCGGCGCGAAGCGCAGGTGATTGGGGGTGAGCCC
>CAYFWA010000459.1:0-4076 GCA_964346625.1 uncultured Myxococcales bacterium | reverse complement strand
CGAAAAACCGCGTTTTTTCGGGGTGAGGGGGGATGGGACATCCCCCCTGAACGTGGGGGTGAGGGGGGATGGGACATCCCCCCTGAACGTGCAGGTGATTGGGGGTGAGCCCCGAAAAACCGCGTTTTTTCGGGGTGAGGGGGGATGGGACATCCCCCCTGAACGTGTAGGCCGAATCACCAAAAAACCGTTTGACTTCGCGGGGTGCCAAGCTCCATAGTGGCAGGGGTCCTGCGGGGCACCGGCCGCGGGCCGCCGTGCGGGCCGCCGCGCGGGCCGCACGCACGGAGTCGCTCCGCGGTCTCGCGCGAGGGACACGCGGCCGCCGGGCCGCCGCCGGGATGATCTCGAGAAAATCGCGTATGTCCGACGTCGCCGAAACCACTCGTATCCTGCTCGCCGAGCCCCAGAAGACCGCCCGGGCCAACCTTCTTTCGACTCTGGAGTCCCTGGGCTACGAGGTGTCCGACGTGAAGACGGCCGAGGAGGCCGTGGCCGAGCTGGAGATCCTGCGGCCGGCGGTGGTGTTGGCCTCCAGCGCCGTGGTGGACGAGGACTTCTGTCGCTTCGTGCGCGAGGAGTCCGACGCCCACGCCGCCCTGGTGCTCGTGTTCCCCCGCTCCACGCGCGACCCGGTGGACGCGGCGGTGGACATGGGCGCCGACGGGGGCTTTTCTCGCCCGGTGTCCCGGGACATCTTCGTGCTCACCCTGCAGCTCTCCCAGCAGATCGCCGCGGCCCGACGGGAGACGGCCCGGCTGCAGGCCCGCACCGACGAGCTGGGGGCGCGCCTGGAGCGCATGGGCGATGTGCAGCCCGGTCAGCGCTTTTATCACTTCGAGTTCTTCAAGCACCTTCTCATCGTGGAGATTCGGCGGGCCAAGCGCTACAAGTATCCCCTGTCGGTGTGCCTGGTGGAGCTCGACCCCTACCGGCTGCCGCCCGGCCACCTCATGGCCCGACGGGAGATCCGCGCCGGCGTGGCGCGGGCGGTGTCCGAGTCCATCCGCGACATCGACATCCCCGTTTTCGTGGGAGGCGAGCGGATCCTCATCGTGTTGCCCCACACGCCCGTGGAGGGCGCCGGCAAGGTGGCCCGGCGGGTGGCGCGGCTCATCCGCGAGGGCATGTATCCCCTGGGCGGGGAAGAGCTCCAAAGCGTCTCGGCCTCCATTGGGGTGGCCGGCCTCGACGCCACCAAGCAGACGACCTTCGCCGAGCTGATCAAGCAGGCCCAGAAAGCCCTGGCCCAGGCCCAGGAAAAGGGCGGCGACGCGGTGCGGGTGGCAAGCTGAGCGCCGGGCACGGGAGGCCGGCTGAGCGCTTGGCTGAGCGCTTGGCCGAGCGCCCGGCCGCGCCCGGCCGCGTCCGGCCGCGCCCGGCCGCGCCCGGCCGGGCGCCGGCGCTCGGTGGCGAGGCGGGGATCGGGTCCCGGGTGACTTCTCTGGCTATCCGATCCATACTAGCTGCGGATCATAAAGAAGGAACGTCGACCATGTGCTCCTCAACCGCGTATTTTCGCAAGAACGACGAAGAAGAGATGCTGCTGTCCGAGGTGATGTACCTCAAACCACAGGGCGACGGATATCGCCTGGTGGGCATGCTGGGCGACGAGAAGGTGGTGGACGTCGCCCGACTGCTCGAGGTGGACTTCGAGCGCAACCGCATCGTGCTGGGCCCTCCCGCCGATCAGTAAGCAGCTCCTGTCGACCCGCAGCTCTTGTCGACCCGCAGCTCTTGTCGACCCGCAGCTCCTGTCGACCCGCAGCCCCAAGAACCACCCCCCCCCACTCAGTCAGTACAAAGGGAACGTAAACAGCGCGATTAGGTTCATGATCACCGTGGTGGCCAGGTACTCCATGGAGGCGGTGAAAGCCGTGGGGCGGCCGCGGGCGAGTTGGACGCCCAGCGCCACAACGCCGGTGACCGGCAGGGTGAGCACCAGCGGGCCGCCGGGGAACACCAGCGCCAGGCCGAACAGGGCCGAGATGTCGGTCACCCCCCAGGCGAGGCCGGCGCCGGGCGTGCCGGAGATGGCCGCCCCCCAGATGCCGTCGAGCAGACCCGTGCGCGTGGGCAGTGCGGCGAAGGTGACCAGAAACCCCACCACGGGCAGCCCCACGAGCCAGAGATGATCCGCCGGGGCGAGGCTGTCACCGGTGACGGGGTCCACCGAGTCGATGGAGTCCCCGCTGCGCAGCGCCGGGTTCTGCTGGGCCCGCTGCTGGGTCGGCTCGTCGCCCAGGGGCTCGGCCAGCTCGTCGGCGGGGGGGCTCGAGGCCCACAGGGCCACGGCGATGGCGACGTAGAGCAGCCCCACCGCCTCGGGCAGCCCGCTGTGGCTCATGAACACCGTGGCAACGAAGGCGACGGTGAGGCTGAGCACCGAGCCCACCAGAGCGATGCCGGCGGCGTGCCGGAAAAGCGACACCAATAGCGCCAGCAGGCCGAGGATGAGAAAGAGGGTGCCCATGGTCGGGTCGCTCGTGCAGCGTCTCGTGCAGCGTCTCGTGCGCTCATGCGCGCCGGTCGGCAGGGGCTCCAGCGGCCGAAGCGCGCTGGTCGGCAGGGGCTCCGGAGGCCGAAGCGCTCCGAAGGGCGGCCCCGGCGCAATGCCGGCGCGTCCCCTCGGAGGCTCAGGCCGTCAGCCCTGCTGCTCGGCCAGCCACCGCTCGGCCTCGATGGCGGCCATGCAGCCGGTGCCCGCGGCGGTGATGGCCTGCCGGTAGTAGGCGTCCGCGCAGTCTCCGGCGGCGAACACGCCCTTGACGGAGGTGGCGGTGCGGCCGGGGGTCACCTCGAGGTAGCCCACCTCGTTCATGGCGAGCACGTCGCCGAATAGATCCGTGTTGGGCTTGTGGCCGATGGCCACGAAGCAGCCGGTGACCGGCAGGTCCCGCGTCTCGCCGGTGTTCACGTCCTTGATCCGGACGCCGGTGAGCCCCTCGCGGCCGGGATCGCCCAGGTACTCGTCGATCACCGAGCTCCAGGCGAACTCGATCCTGTCGTGCTCCAGGGCGCGGCGGGCCATGATCTTCGAGGCCCGCAGCTCGTCGCGGCGGTGGATCACGGTGACCTTGGAGGCGAAGCGCGTGAGAAACAGCGCCTCCTCCATGGCGGTGTCCCCGCCGCCCACCACGGCGACCTCCTGGTCGCGGTAGAAGAACCCGTCGCAGGTGGCGCAGGCGCTGATGCCGTGGTTCTTGAGCTTCTCCTCGGTGGGGATGCCCAGGTAGCGCGCCGAGGCGCCGGTGGAGATGATCAGGGCGTCGCAGGTGACCTCGTGGCCGTAGGAGGCCACGGTGAAGGGCCGCTTGGACAGGTCCACGCGCTCCACGTCCTGGGTGATGAACCGCGTGCCGAAGCGCTCGGCCTGCTTGCGCATCTGCTGGACGAGCTCCGGGCCGGTGATCCCCTCGGGGAAAGCCGGGTAGTTCTCCACCTCGGTGGTGGTGGTGAGCTGTCCTCCGGCCTGCAGGCCCTCGAACACGACGGGCTCGAGCATGGCGCGAGCGGCGTAGATGGCGGCGGTGAGCCCGGCGGGGCCGGAGCCCATGATGGCGATGCGGTGATGTGCTGTCTCCATGGATCCCTTTTCTTGGCTCGGTGTCGTACAGGCGGCATTATAACCACGCCTGCCGACTTTGCACCCTCTGCACGTTCAGGGGGGAGAGGTCCCATCCCCCCCTCGCCCCGAAAAAGCGCGGTTTTTCGGGGCTCACCCCCAATCATCCGGGCTTCGCGCCGCTGCAAGGAAAAACGCCCATTCGCCGTTTCGCGCGATTTCGTTCCCACGAGGCACTGGAACGGTTACCCATCGCGCCCCGCCGTGGCTCCTGGGGCCCCGGTGGCGAGCTGCCTCGAGGGGCGGCCTACTCTCGAAGCTGGGGTGTGGGCGCTTCCCCGGCGCGAAGGCGGTGAGCGAGGCCCTGTGAGGTGGAGCCATCGGGTCCGCCTGCGGTGGCGCCGGAGGCGAGCCAATCGTCGCGGTGGTGGTGGATGCCGGAGGCGAGCCGAACGCCGCGGTGGTGGTGGATGCCGGAGGCGAGCCGAACGCCGCGGTGGTGGTGGATGCC
>CAYFWA010000458.1:4514-6043 GCA_964346625.1 uncultured Myxococcales bacterium | reverse complement strand
CCGGGATGGATCGGCGGCCTGAACGATCAGATAATTCGTGATCGGGGCCTGAGCATGAGATGAGCAAAGGAAGCGAAAAGTTGAGCGAGCGGAAACGCCAAACGAAACGCAAAACGAAAAGCGCGGCGTCCAAGCCCCCGCCGCAGGCCGCGGCGTCCGAGCCCCCGCCGCAGGCCGCGGCGCCCCCGCGACGCCAGGCCCGGGGCGAGGCCCGCCGGCGCCAGGTGCTCGAGGCGACCCTGCGGCTGCTCGCGCAAAAGGGCCCCCGCGCCGTGACCCACCGTGCCGTGGCCCGGGAGGCCGGCACCTCGCTGCGCGCCACCACCTACTACTTCGGCTCCCGCGACGAGCTGCTGGTGGAGGCCCTGCGCCACTACGCCGCCACCGCCCTGGAGCGCTTCGACACCCTGGCCGGGTCCCTCCCGCTGCTGCCCGACCGCTCCCTGGAGCCCACCCCCGAGCTACTGCGCGCCGCCGCCGAAATCCTGGCCGACACGGTGCTCAGCGATCTCGCGGCGGACCGCGCCGGCCTGGTGGCCGAGTACGAGCTCGTGCTCGAGACCAGCCGCCAGCCCACCCTCGAGGCCGACTATCGCGCGTTTCAGCAGCGCCTCGAGGCGATCCTCGCCGCCTACGCCCGGGCCTTCGGCTCCACCGACCCCGCCCTCGACGCGCGTCTCGCCCTGGCAACCCTCCGCGGCCTGGAGCTCGAGGCCCTGGCGCGCCCCTCCACCCCCCCCACCCGCGCCGACCTCACCGCCGCCTTCCAAAGACTGCTCACCGGCATGGTCGCCGCGGATCGCACCCCTCTCGACGGACGAGGGTAATCTCACCCCCCTTCGTCGGGGTCGCGCTGCCAACACGGGAAGCGCTTCTGCTGCCAAAGAGGACAATGACAAGGAGCGTTTCTGTCGCACGGCCAAGCGATTCGCTGACGAAATCCAGGGCGTCGATCATCCCGATGTCAAGGAGGCGCTCACGCAGTACCGAAAGGTCTGTCGCTAGTCGTCGCTGAAGCTGACCGTCGCTGGTATAGCACCGATCAGTTTGGACGACGTAGCTGTTCGTCAGTGCAGCGCCGGCAGGTCGCGTACGGCCTGCCCGACCTTGGGGTCCTTCGAGACGCAGCGAAACAGCGTCTTGCGGATGGGCTTGAAGTATCGCCGACAACGTTTCGAGGCCTCTTCGTACTTGTCCGAGCCCTTCTTCTTCACGGTATGCAGGGTGTAGTCCTGCATGAGCGCCTTTTTACCCTCCATCGCCCGCTCGAGGGCAAGCCCCATCCGCTCACAGTGGCCCTTGTTATATCGGACCGCGTCCTTGATGGCCGAGCACAGCACCATCATCTTGCGGTTGTGGGGGTTGAGGGGCGTGCTCATTTCACTGGCTTTATGCCCGGAGCCGCCTTTGGCACTGCTCGAGTCCCCTTTACAGCCCAGGGGAGTGCTCATGAGAAGGCCCGCCAGCAAAAACGATACGACGAGTGGGCTCGTTTGGATTCGTGCCCCGGGCTGCGCTCCAGTCTGTGG
>CAYFWA010000458.1:3856-4414 GCA_964346625.1 uncultured Myxococcales bacterium | reverse complement strand
CCCAGTCCGTGCTCCAGTCTGTGGCCCAGTCCGTGCTCCAGTCTGTGGCCCAGTCCGTGCTCCAGTCTGTGGCCCAGTCTGTGGCACGGGCAGTGCTCGGGTCTGCGCTCCAGTCTGTGATCCAGTCTGTGATCCAGTCTGTGATCCAGTCTGTGATCCAGTCTGTGATCCAGTCTGTACCGCGGGCTGTGCCCCGGTCGTTCCATCCATTTTCGTGATTCTACGTGCCGACCCGCGTAGCATGTCCGCTTGATCCTCCCGAAGCAGTGACGCTCATCCATCGATACCGAGCTTGTCGCAGCGCACGTGAGCCGTCAAGGGCAACTTCGGCTTGATGGATGAGAGCAGGTCGCGGGGTTGATGGGGGCGGCTACGGGACGAAGGTTCCTGGGCGACGAAGCCTCCGCCGCTGTGGTATCTTCTCTCCATCCGATACCGCAGTATCGCAACACGGACACGGTGCATCGCCAGGGGTTTTTTTTGAGCTCACCGCCTGGTGAGACCAGATCGCAGATATGCGCGTTTCAACGCAGCGCAGTGCCCGGCGTCGCGGGGTGC
>CAYFWA010000458.1:0-3756 GCA_964346625.1 uncultured Myxococcales bacterium | reverse complement strand
CCGGTTTCGCGGGGTGCCCGGTTTCGCGGGGTGCCCGGTTTCGCGGGGTGCCCGGTTTCGCGGGGTGCCCGGAGCGGTCGGGCTGTTCGTCCCTGACTGGAGAAATCAATGCCCTACCGTGCCTCCAACCTCGTCATCGGCCTCCTCGGCCTTTTCGCGATCCTGGCCCTGCTGCTGGTGGGGGCCGACCTGCTGCGCCACGCCCGACAGGGGGCCGGCTGGAAGCAGCGGCTGGTGGGGGCGGGGCTCATGCTGCTGGCCTCGGTGGGCCTGATCCCGGCAGCGGTCAGCGGGTGTGCCAAGAAGGACTCTGTCTCACGACCCAAGGATCAAACGGCGGGTCAGTCTGCGGGCAGCCGGGATCCTGACATGGTTCCCGGCGTGGAGTCCGGCGTGGAGCCCGGCGATCGGGCAGCACGGCGGAGGGCGAATCCTCCGAAGAAGCGACCGGTGGCGAGTGATCCGCTGCCCACCGATCCGCGTCAGCGGATCGCGGCGGTGACCGCCGAGGCGCAGGAGATCATCGCGGGCAAGCGCGGCGGGTACCCCTTCGACAAGGCGGGCAAGGCCCGTATGTTGGCGCACCTCGACAAGGCCAAGGCGGCGGTGGAGGCCCTGGCCAAGCAGGGCAAGCTGGGCGCTGGGGAGGCCGGGCTCTGGAAAGCCGACCTGGACGCCATGAAGGCGAAGATCCGCAAGTTCCGCACCGTCGATCTCAAGGGGATGAGCTGTTACGCGCCGCGTCCCATGCCGCGGGACGGCGAGCTCGCGCTGCGACGGATGCGCAGCCGGTTCGGGTTCCTCGAAAAGCTCGCTTCGGCCAAGCGCCTGCACCCCAAGGTGGTGCACAAGGTGCTCGTGAAGATCGAGGCCGACGTGGCGGTCCTGTCGTCCCCCACGGCGACGGTGGGCATGAAGCGGGAGGCCGACAAGGAGCTGGCCCGCAAGATCGCCAAGGAGGCGCCAGCCTACATCAAGGCCGTCCGCGCGAAGCTGGGGGTGCCCATCCCCTCCACCGCGGGGCTGGAGAAGATTCCACAGTGGGCGGCGGTGGTCGCGGACCTGCAGAGCGTCGGTAAGCTCATCGGTCCGGCGGCTGCCAAGAGCGGCGAGCTGACCCGCGCCGAGCGTCACCAGGCCCTGCAGGCGGTCTCCCGGACCCTGGAGGCCGTCTCGACCCTCCGGACGGCCGGAAGGCTCACCGAGGGGGAGGCGTCGCTGCTGCGGCTGGAGGCGACACGCTTGCGCACCGAGATGATGCGCGCCCGGGACCGCGCCCGGGCCGCTCGCGGCGGCTCCGCCGGCAAGCCGCCGCCCCCGCCGGCCCGCGAGGCGTTTCAGCGCATGAACGCGCGCCTGCGGGCGCTGCAGTCCATCGCCAAGGCGGGGGAGATCACAAAGGTGGTGCTCCCCCGCGTGCTGCCGGCCATCGAGGCGGATCTGCGCATCCTCGGGGATCCGGAGCAGATCGCCAGGCTGCCGAAGATCGAGCGGGCCGCCGCCCGCTCGCTTCACCGCAAGGCAAAGGCGCTCGTCGAGCGGCTCGAGAAGCTGCCCACGCGGTAGGGCGCGTTCCGTGCGTGATCCGAAATCCCACCATCCGGCAACTGCGAAGCCCAACGCACGGGCGCCCGCAACCGCGCCCGCCCACGCGCAAGCGCCCGTCCGGCAGGTAGGCACCCTGCTTTTCGAGGTGACCCGGCGCTGCGATCACGACTGCCTGCACTGCTACAACGCCTGGCGCAACGACGCGCCCGTACACGGTCAGGGGGGATGTCCCATTTCCCCTCGCCCCGAAAAAGGGCGGGTTTTCGGGGCTACCCCCCAATCATCGCTGCAGGGAAAGCCGCCAGATCGCCATTTCGCGCAATCTCGGTCCGAGGTGAAACCAAAAGGGCTACACGCACCCTATCCGCCGGCCCCGTGGCCCGCCGGCGAGCTGGACACCGCCGACACCCTGGCGATGCTCGACAAGGTGCTCCGCGAGTGCGGGACCCGCGACGTGACCCTGACGGGGGGCGAGCCGCTGCTGCGGGAGGACCTGCCCGAGCTGGTGGCGTTTTTGCACGATCGCGGCTGCCGGATCACCCTCATCAGCAACGGCAGTCGGCTCGACGCCGCGGCGCTGGCGCGCCTGCCCGCCGCCCACGTCGACGTGTTCGAGCTGCCGCTGCTGTCGGCCGAGGCCGGGATCCACGATCGCCTCAGCGGTCGCGCGGGCGCCTTCGATCGGGTCACCGAGGCGGTGGCCGATCTCAAGCTCGCCGACGCCACCGTGGTCACGGTCTTCGTGGCCACGAAGCTCAACCTGGCCACCTTCGAGGAGACCGCCGAGCTGGCGCTGGCCCTCGGCGCCGACGGCCTCATGTTCAACCGGTTCAACCCGGGAGGGCAGGGCGCGCGGAACCTGGCGCAGCTCCAGCCATCGGTGGAGGCGCTGCGCGCGGCCCTGGACACGGCGGAGCGCTTTTGCGTCGACCACGCGCTGCCCGTGGCGTGCTCCATCGCCATGCCTCCGTGCCTGTTCGACCACGACCGCTGGCCGCATCTCTCCTTCGGCTATTGCGCGGCGGGCACGGCGGACGCCTACTACGCCCTGGACCCGGCGGGCAACCTCCGGCCCTGCAACCACTCCATGGTGGTGCTGGGCAACGTCCGCGAACGGCCCTTTTGGGATCTGGTGGACAGCGATACGCTCCGCGACTTCGTGGCCGCCCGGCCGCGCTTTTGCGAGGGGTGCGCCGAGGTGGAGCGCTGCCTGGGCGGCTGCAAGGCCGCCGCCGAGGTCTGCACCGGGGACCTGTGGGCCTGCGACCCCTTCCTCGCGGCGAACCTCCACCTCGTCGAGAAGCCGTGATCCGGTTCTGACCGGCCCGGCCGTCAGTCACGAGACGCAGGGGCCGTACGGATCCTCGTTGAGGCTTAGGGCTCGCGCAAGAATAACTTCGGCATTCGTGCGCCGATCTATCAATTCTCTCTGCGTCGCTCGTCGGTTAAATACGTCAATGTATTCGCCCTCCTCGCTCCTTGATAGAATTGCACCTCGGCGCCCTCGGTGCTTCGAAGTTATTCTTGCGCGAGCCCTTACGGGATCAGCACGCACTGCAGCAGCGTGTCCTGGTTCGCGGGCCAGTAGAGCCCGTCGTTCATCACCGAGTAGTAGATCTCGTAGGTGCCGGGGATGAGCTGCAGGGTCAACGGGTAGAACGACAGGTCGTTGGCGTCGTCCCAGACGTCCTGGGTGAAGATGACCTCGCCGGTGATGGGGTCCACCAGCAAGAGCTCGCCCTCGTCGTTGTCGCCGGTGTTGGAGGAGTCGATGAGGGCACCGTTGAGCGTCACGTCGAAGATCACCGTCTCCACGGGGATGTCTACGGTAACGGCGCCGGGGATGGACAGGTCGAGGTCCTCGATCATGAGGCGGTTCTGGTTCAGGGGCCAGTTGGGCCCGTCGTTCATCACGGAGTAGTAGACGTCGTAGGCGCCGGGGATGATCTGGAGCGTCAAGGGATAGAAGGAGACGTCGTTGGCGTCGTCCCAGACGTCCTGTGAGAAGATGACCTCACCGGTGATGGGGTCTTTCAGGGTGAGCTCGCCCTCGTCGCTGTCGCCGGTGTTGGCGGAGGAGACGGGGGCGCCGTTGAGCGTCACGTCCAGAGCGAAGTCCACCACGGGGATGTCCACGGTGACGGCGCCGGGGGTGGACAGGTCGAGGTCCTCGATCATGAGGCGGTTCTGGTTCAGGGGCCAGTTGGG
>CAYFWA010000457.1:0-6052 GCA_964346625.1 uncultured Myxococcales bacterium | reverse complement strand
TACAATGCTCGAACGTCTCATGGGTGACTCCACTATCGTACGTTACGGATACTCGCAGACGTAGGGCTGCGCGGTGGCGCAGGAGAGGTCGTTCCACAGCTCCTGCTCCTCTTGCCGATAGCCTCCCGTGCGGATCTCGGACTCGACACAGTCCTCGTTGCCGCTGTTGTTGGGCTCGCCCCAATCCCAGAACTGCACGGTGGTGGGGCTGCCGTCGCTCCAGACCCAGACCCCCTCCGTGACGCGGTCCTCGAGGCCGATCCACACCGACTCGATGTCGGTCTGGTTCACGAAGTTGTACCCGCCCACCACCTTGCGCAGCAGGTGCTGCTCCTGCACCGAGCCGATGCTCACCAGGTGCCCCCCGCGGCTCTGGCAGTCCTGCTCCGCGTCCTGCCACGTGAGGTGATCCGTGACGAGCTCGTAGCGCGACAGATCGTGGCTGAACAGGGTGCGCACCAGCCGGAAACCCACCCCGAAGTTCTTCTCTCCGGGCGCCAGGACGTTGCGCCGCGCCGCCCGGGCGTCCCCGGCGCCCCGGTTCCACGCCCCCCCGCGGGCCACCGGGACGTCGCTTTCGTCGAAGGGGCGGTGCTCCGGGTTCACCTCGAGGGAGGTGGCGTAGGCGTCGTGCCGGTCGAAGACCCACTCCCATACATTGCCGATCATATCGTAGAGCCCGAAGGCGTTGGCCGCCCGGAGGGTGACGCCGCGGGTGGAGGCGCCCGCGTTGCCGCAGTACCACGCCACCGCACCCAGGATGGGATCCGGGTCACACGCCGACGCGGTGGGGGTCCCCCCGTACATCGGGGTCTGGGTGCCCGCCCGGGCCAGAAACTCCCACTCCGCCTCGGTGGGCAGGCGGTACCCGTCGCACTTCCAGGTGTCGTAGACGATCCCCGCATGGCCACTGGGGTGTAGCCACTGATAGGTCGCTTGATGGTCGGTGATGTCCACGATCCCTCCGTGGTCCCGGCAGTATTGACCGTAGTAGGATCGCGCCGGGGTGTAGGGGTCGAGGTAGAGGGGCTCCTCGGTGAGGTCGGCGCACACGAAGGTCACGTTGCCTTCTCCCACGTCGTAGCAGCGCGGCAACCCCTCGAGGTCCGACAGCACGTTGGCGAAGGCGAGGGCGTCGTACCAGCTCACCTGCTCCACCGGGCAGACCGTGCCGCTGCACGAAAAACGGCTGGGGTTGTAGCCCATGATCTCCGAGAACTGATCCTGGGTCACCTCCGTCTGCATCACCTCGAGGGCATCGTAGTAGAAGTCACTGGTGAAGCTCACGGGATGCTGCGTCTCATCGGCGTGCCGGTGGGCCTCCGCAGGGGGAGAGCCCATGGCGAAGGACTGACCCGCCATGGGGACGGTGACGAGCTCGATGGGCCGGTAGCAAAAGAGCCGCCCGTAGTCGTCCACCAGGCCCCGGCAGTGCACCGGCGGGAGCCCCTGGCAGCGCTGGTCGGGGGGCAGGGACGCTTGCTCCACGCACTCGTTGACGCAACCGCGCAGGTAGTCGGCGTGGGGCGCGTCGGCGTGACCATAGTCCTCGAACTTGGCCGCGCCCCAGACGAGCTGACCGGCCGCGGGGAGCGGGCCCACCTCACACTGGAGGGCGGGATCCGAGGGGTTGCTCGCCCCCGGGGTGACGGGCCCGTCGCTCTGGGGCAGCGCCGCGCACTGGTTCGGCTGGTAGCCCCCGGAGACCTCGGTGGTGGTCAGGTGGTGAGGCAGGGCCGGGTCCAGGTTCGCGGGGGCGGTCACCAGCAGGCACTTGAACTGGCTGTGGTGGCTCATGCCGCACCAGGAGCCCGGGGCGCCGCCCCAGTCACAGGAGGCCTCCTCGCCGTACTGCGCGAAGTCCATGGTGTAGGGAGCACCGCCCGGCGTGTGCTCCGCGTCCCCGTGGCGCCGGCACTCGCGCCACTGCAGCCGTCCGGCGGGGTAGCGGAGCGCCACCCGCGAGCCGGGCACCCCGTAGAGGCCGCGAGACTTCTCCGCGATGACGTACTGGCCGTGGGGCGGGTTCGGGCCCGCCTCGTAGTACCCCCGGTGCAGCTCCAGAAAGTAGCTGAACATCGCGAAGATCCGGCCCTCGGGATCCGCCCGGCTGTCCGCGACCCCCGGGTCGTCCACGTCCGGGTGCCCGTCGGCGTTGTAGTCGGCGTAGCGGGCGTTGACGTTGGTGAAGCCCGCCGCGCAGGCCTTGGTGAGGGGGTTGAGCTCCGCCGGCTGCAGCTCCCGCCCCCCGTCCCCCAGCGGCGGCGCGTAGTTGGAAAGAAGCGGGTTGTTGTAGTCGTAGTCGTTGACCAGCTTGTCGGCCCGGTCCCGGTTCACCGGCTCGTACAGGGGCACCGGCTCGTACAGAAAGGAGTAGCCCGAGAGCAGCACCTCCTTGCGCTCCCCCCACTCGTTTTCCAGCACGAAGCGATCGATGGTGCGCAGCTCGCAGCGGGCGTTCTCCTTCTCCGCCGAGCCCGCCGGCGCCTCCAGGGCCAGCCGAGCGTCGGCGGTGAGCCAGCCGTCGCCGTCCTGGTCGCAGGCGAAGGTCCCCCCGAGGCCCGACTCCGAGTGGTAGTAGCCGGGCTCGGTCTCGCAGACGCAGTGCCCCCCCAGGGAAGCGACGGGGTAGACCCGCCCGGTCTCCCCCGGCCGGGTACAGGGCGCGCACAGCAGGCAGGCCTGCTGGTGATCGTACCAGGCCTGGCCCGCCGGGCACTTCTGGCACTCGGCGTGATGGTCCGCGGTGGCCTCCACGCACAGCTCGCCCGCGGCCTGGCAGCCCGCCTGGATGTCGGCGCAGGTGCGGATGGGCTCGCAGCTCCCCGCCCCGTCGGGCAGGTAGCCCGCCTGGCAGCGGCACTCCCCGGTGGCCGGGTCCTCCTCGTAAAGCGGGAGGCAGGTGGTGCACTGGCCGTTCCAGGTCTCGACGCAGTCGCGGTGGAGCGCGTCGCAGCTCAGCTCGGCGCAGGTCACCGCCACCTCGCAGACCCCGGTCTGGGGGTTCTCCACCCGCCCGGTGACGCAGTTCCCACACCCCGCCCCCGAGGGGTCCTCGAGGCACTCGCGCCCCAGGGCGGCGCACTGGTCCAGGATGGACTCCGGGCTCACCCCGTCGCAGGTGGCCCCGGGCTGCAGCTCGCAGACCCCGAAGCGCTCCGTGTAGCCCGCCTGGCAGTCCCCGCAGTAAGCGTCGCTGTGCTCCCCGGAGGGCACGCAGCGGCGGTGCTCCGCCTCGCAGGACAGCGCCGTGCAGGAGACCACCGGCTCGCAGACGCCCCCGTGATCGACGAACCCCACGAAGCACTCGCCGCAATGGGCGCCCCCCTCCTGCTCCACGCAGGAGCGGAGCTGGGCATCGCAGTCGGCGAGGATGGAGTTTTCCCGATCCGTGCGGCAGTTGTCCGGGATGAGCTCGCAGACGCCGTCCACCGGGTTCCAGGCCATCCCCTCCTCGCAGTCGGGCAGGCACTCGGCGTCCGCCTGGCCGGTGGCCTCCTGGCAGAGCTGGCCCAGGGCGCAGCCCACCTGGCTGCAGGGCTTGGGATCGCGGCAGCGGCCGCTGAGCTCGTCGCACACCCCCTCGGGACACCCGGCCTGCAGGCAGCTCGGCTGGGGATGGCACCGCCCGGTGGCGTCGCAGGTGGCGCCCGCGCCGTAGTGGGCGGAGGCCACGCAGTCCCCGGCGGACTCGCAGGGCACACACCATCCGTCGCGGCACAGGTACCCCTGCGCCAAGGCATGGCGGTCGCAGTCGTTGTCGAACAGGCAGCTCACCGCCTCTCCGCCGTCCGGCGCGCCGCCGTCGAGCGCCGAGGCGTCGGCGGTGCCCGCGTCGGCGGCCACCGCCTCGCACAGCCCCGCCGGACCGCAGTACAGCCCGCCGTGACAGGTCCGGTTGGGATAGCAGGGGCACCCCTGGGCGCCCGTGACGCAGGCCTTTTCGTCCTCGCCGCAGCCCGCGGCTCCCCCTGTGCCGCCGCAGACCAACAGCCCCAACGCCAAGGCCAGCTTCGAGCTCCGTACGTGTGACGTTCTCATGACAGGTCCCATGAATGCCTCAGAGGCTCGTGAAATCGGTGTAATATAGGTAGATGCGCACATCGTTGAGACTCTCCAGGTTGATGTCCTGGTTCACCGCCTCGTCCACGGGGTTGATCACCAGCTCCCAGCGGGTGTTCACGAAGGGGCGATCCCGCAGGCGGTAGCTGCGGAACACGTCCTCGTCCGAGAAGACGTAGAACCGCTCGCCGTTGAAGAAGGTGTTCACCACCGAGGTGCGCTCCGGGAAGGCGTGGTAGCGCAGATCGCCGCTCACCCCCCGCACCACGCCGGTGCCCCGCTGGCGCAGGTATACCCGGCCCTGGTTGTCCCCCACGTCCGTGCCCACGAACTCCGCCTCCACGTAGAGGATCTTGTGGTTGCGGGTGAGGGGGGAGAGGCGCCGCAGGGTGGTGTTGAAGGGCACCACGATGTGCCCGTAGCCGTTGCGCAGGCTGGGATCCTGCAGGCGCTGGCGGAACCGCTCGGTGCGCTGCCCCTCGGTGAGGGGGACGTACTCGTCGCTGATCCGGGGCACGTCGAACAGATCGTCGCGCAGCGACAGCACCGCCACCCGCTTGTCCGGGGTGCCGTAGCTCTCCTGGAAGGAGTAGTAGGCGTCCTCCAGGGCGTACAGGTAGCTCTCCAGGTTGTACTGCCCGTGGGAGACCATCCGCACCAGGAAGAGCTGGTCCAGGGCGGCGTAGCTCTGGCTGGTGTAGTACTCGAAGACCTTGGTGGCCTTGTAGGCCGCGTCCAGGGCCGAGGCGAAGGTGCGATCCGCCGAGATCACCGAGTCGTTCTTGTAGATGCGCACGTTGGGATCGTTGCGGGCCGCCTCCACGTTGATGGCCATCTGCTCGGCATCTCGAGCCTGGGTGATGAGCCGCTGGGAGCGGTTGTGCGCGGCCTCGATGCGGGATCCGGCCTGCAGCACGCCGTAGTGGGCCTTGGCCACCTCCAGCAGCAGCGCCTCGGTCTGGGCCGTGAGATTGACGATCTTGGCCTCCGAGTCGATCTTGGCGTACTCGCACTGCTGCACGGTCTCCAAGCTGGCGGTCTCCCGATCGTGGGCCCTCATCTGGGCCTCGAGGTTCGAGATGGCCAGGCTCGCCCCGACGATGGTGGCCATGGACGCCACCCGCACCGCCCAGTAGGCCCCGTAGGCGATGCCCTTTTGGGGGCAGTTGGTGCCCGCGGCGGTGCCCACGATGGTGATGCAGTCCATCATGCTCACCTTCTGGGCCGCGAACTCCATGGCGTAGTTGGCCACCTTGCGCGTGGCGCGCCAGCGGTTGCGCCGCACCAGCAGCGACTCCCGCTCCTGTCCCCGCTCGAGCATCATGTCGGCGAAGTCGATCACCGCGTCGCAGTACTTTTCGATGCGGTCCTTCTCGTTGTCGATCTCCTCGTTCTTGGCGTCGTAGTGCGCCAGGGCGATCTGGAGATCCTGGGTGGCGATCTTGTAGGCCCCCTGCCGCTCGTGCAGCTCGCCGTTGCCCACCAGGCCGCAGGGGTTGCCCAGCAGCTTCCCCACCGGGTGCAGGTGCGCGTACTTGGGGATGGCCGGGTACACCCGCCCGTCGTCGGCGGTGAAGGTGCCGCACAGGTCGCCGAGCTGGTTCTCGTAGTTGTGCTGGATCTGCAAAAGCTCCGCCTGGAAGGAGGCCGAGTCGGTCTCGTAGGAGCGGCTCGAGGAGATGGCGATGTCCTCCTTGTCCCGGGCCACCGCCAGGCGCTGCTTGGCGATGTCGAGCATCTTCTGGAAGGCGTTGGTGTCCCCCGGCTCCAGGGCCGGGAAGGGGATGTAGTCCGGCGGGTAGCCGAAGACGTTGGCCTCCTCGCTGATGGAGGCGCTCACGTCGCGCATGTCCAGCAGCGCCGCCCGATAGGTGCGCGAGGCGTCCTCCACCTCCGCGCGGATCTGGTCGCGGGCCGCCGGTGAGGAGACCTCCACCACCTTGAGCATCAGGTGCGACAGGATCACCGACTCCAGGTACGCCGCGGCGTA